>NZ_JBMOJE010000092.1:0-20963 GCF_049316945.1 Propionivibrio sp.
ACAAAGTTACCAAGGTTGATGAACCATTTCATGCAAGTTTGCAGGAGGGACACGAAAATAGTGGTCTGACCCCGATCGATTATTCTGTTTTGCAACGCGAATTTATTTTAATTCCATTTAACAAATTCGACCCTGGCTCATTTATCACAAATTCAGCGGTGAGCGAAGCGAGTCCGCTGCAATGCAGAGTTGGGCGCAGGAAGTTCAGATGGAGGGGAAACAAAGGGATGGCCGGCGGCAATGTGCTCAGCTTCCGACCTTTTCAGGTCTGCATAAATCGCGCGCAGGTCATAACCAAACTTGGCGGCATGGGCATCACGAATGGCCCGCACTTCTTCGACGATTTCGTCATTCAGCATTTTCTTCTCCAAGAAGTTCTTCCGGTGTGCAAATAAATGGCAGAAACAAACCAATCTGTTCAAGGTACTCGGCAATGCCCCTTTGCATCTCCGGGTTTGCGATGTGCCGACAGTTCCATGTCAGCAGATAATCCACACCATTGACCGTGGCGACCGCAATGTGCAGCGCATCTTCCGCAGCCTTGACCGGGACAATTCCATGTTCCACCAACGACTCAGCGATATGCAGTGCCTGCTCGGTGATCAAGAGCAGGGGCACATCATTCAACACAGCCAGCCGTTTTCTGGCTGCATCCGGGTCACCAGCGCCACACTCGCGCAACACCGACTCTGACACCAACAGTTCGTACTGGCTGCGGGTTTCCCACCAGGCAAGAGTAATTTGCTGATGAGCCGCCCCGAGAATGGTCTTGCTGGGGCGAGATGTCAGGTAGCTGATGACGGAGGTTTCAACGTAGATTTTGCGCTTCATGAATTCAGCCTTAGTTCAGAAAACCGTGGTCTGTCCCCTATTTAATACAGGCGAAGGGAGAATAGCTAATGCTGGGCGTAGAAGACCAGAAAGATTGCTTAGCAGCCGGAAAAACCGACGGGTCTATATAGGGGTTTTTGCGGCTTTTGTCGATAATGCTGGCAAGTTCTAATTTATCCGGTACGCGCCAAGCGATGCCGGTGCGGCTGGATTCGGATTTTGCATGTTGCAAGGCTTGCTCGTAGTTAAACCTTCTAGCTTCCCCGGTACAGGTGCCGCCCTCGAATACCATGCCCTCGGCACAACGCCGCCAAATTAGCCCTGTATATAACTTCGTATTTTCGGTGACCTCGCTGCCATCGGTGGAAATCGTATAGGGCTGGGCTGATGCTGCGATAGGCAGAATGCCCATCAGCAAAATAAGATAAGCGGCGAGTTGCATGGATTTGTTAAATTTGTTAATCATTCCGTCGTCCAGTTTTGTAAATATTCGGGGGGCCACGATTGTACTGCTTCCTCACCGGCGCGAATCCGGGAATCGGAGGACGTAGAGAATTGCTTTTCTTTGACGATCATCGTGGATGGAATATCTTCTGCTAAATTGGGTATGCCAAATCGCTTGAGTCGAAGATTGTAGCCGCGCTGCGGGTGATGCCGGGATTTTTTTCTGGATGAATCGGTTTTCTGTTGCGCACCTTCAGGCGGATCAAGCACGTCGATGCACACGGTGGGGTTCCGCGTGCGCAAAGAAAAAAATTTGCGCACCCTACCGGGCTTGGCTGGACAAGGCGAAATCTTTTCCTGCAGCGTTTGAAAAGAAGGAGAATCCAGCTTCAGCAGTGACGCCACAAGGGAGAAACGATGAAGATTCTGGTGGTGGAAGACGAACCAAAGACCGGCGCCTACCTGAAGCAGGGGCTGGTCGAAGCAGGCTTCGTGGTCGATCTGGCGACAAATGGCCTGGACGGATTGCACCTGGCGTCTACCGAGTCCTTTGACCTTGCGATTCTCGATGTAATGCTCCCCGGTATCGATGGCTGGCAGGTCTTGCAGGGCATGCGCAGGGCCGGGAAGGAAATGCCGGTGCTGTTTCTGACTGCGCGGGATCAGGTCGAGGACCGGGTCAAAGGGCTGGAACTGGGTGCCGATGACTATCTGGTCAAGCCATTTGCCTTTTCGGAGTTGCTGGCCCGCGTCCGAACGCTGCTGCGCCGTGGTGGCAAGGTGAAGGATGCGGAGCATTTGCGGGTCGCTGATCTGGAACTTGATCTGCTGCGTCGTCGAGTGACACGTTCCGGCAAGCGCATCGACCTGACGGCCAAGGAATTCGTGTTGCTTGAGTTATTGCTGCGGCGTCAGGGCGAAGTGCTGCCGCGCTCGCTGATCGCTTCGCAAGTCTGGGACATGAACTTCGATAGCGATACCAATGTAATAGAAGTGGCTGTTCGGCGGTTGCGGGCGAAGGTCGACGATGACTTCGAGCCCAAGCTGATCCGTACCGTTCGCGGTATGGGCTACGTGCTGGAAGAACCGGCGTGCGATTGAATCAACGCGCCTCGATCACGCTGCGGCTGACCGTATTCTTCGCCTCGGCGTCGACGGTGGTGCTGCTCTTGCTCGGCTATCTGATTGCTGGCGCTGTCGAACAGCATTTTGTCGAGCAGGACATGGATGTCCTGACCGGCAAGCTGGATCTGACGCGGCACGCCCTGCTCAAGGTACGTTCGGATCAGGACCTGATCTCCATTCCCCAGCAACTGGACGATTCTCTGGTTGGGCGTCACGGTCTGGCGGTTGTCGTGGTGGCGCCGGACGGCCAGACCATGTTTGCCACCAGCGGCGCCGAGTTTCCGCAAGCGCTGCTGGAGCGGAAAATACAGGCTGATGCATTGCACCCGGTCGTCTGGAAAACCGCCCGGAACACCCCGTTTCGCGGTATTGCCACGCTTGCCGAAACGGGAATCAAGGATGCTTCACCGGCCATCGTGGCCGTGGCAACCGATATTTCGCATCACGAACACTTCATGAATTCCTTCCGGGTGACGCTTTGGTCATTCGTCATTGTGGCCGCTTTGCTCACCGGGTTTCTCGGCTGGGTCGCCGTCCGCCGCGGGCTGGCGCCATTGCAGGCGATACGCCAGAAGGCCGAAGGCATTACCGCGCACAAGCTCGATGCGCGCTTGACGCTCGATTGGGTGCCGGCCGAACTGGCCGATCTGGTGGATACGCTCAATGCCATGCTGTCCCGCCTTGAGGAGTCGTTCCGGCGCCTGTCGGATTTTTCTTCGGATCTGGCGCACGAACTGCGCACTCCGGTCAGCAACTTGCTGACGCAAACACAGGTCACGCTGTCAAGAACAAGAACGCCTGATGAATATCGGGACGTGCTGGTTTCCAACGTGGAAGAATTCGAGCGGCTTTCGCGCATGATCGCCGACATGCTCTTCATCGCCAAAGCCGACGAAGGACAGATCGTTCCCTCGCGCGAAAAGATGGAACTTGAGCAGGTCGCCGCGGATTTGATCGACTTCTATCGCTTGATTGCCGACGAGAAGGGTATCGCGCTGAGCAGTTCGGGCAACGGCCAGATCATGGGCGATTCGCTGATGATCCGGCGGGCGATCAGCAATCTGCTTTCGAACGCCATCCGGCATACGGAAAGCGGTGGCAGCGTCAGCGTCGCCATCGAGCCCTACGATGCCAGTCGTGTGAGTATCGTCGTGACCAATAGCGGAGCAACGATTCCGGCCATCCATTTGCCGCGCCTGTTCGACCGTTTTTATCGTGCCGACCCGTCACGGCATTGGGAGGGAACGCATTCTGGCTTGGGGCTAGCGATCGTGAAATCGATTGTTCAAGCGCACGGCGGTGAAGTCTCCGTGCAATCCGCGGCGGGAAATACCTCGTTTATCATGGTGATTCCGCGCGTCGATTGAAGCTAGTGAAGAAATCGCTTAAAACCTACCGCAGAGCCACAGAGGCGCTGAGGTTTCGCAGAGAAAACCTATTGCAGCAGGGCGTTCCCTCTGCGTTTTCTCTGCGCCTCTGTGACTCTGCGGTGGGTTCTGTATTCTGTCCTTCAGCGCACTCCTTCGTCGCGTGTGGTCAGGAAAGGTAGAATACGCCCCATGATTATTCTTGCCCTTGAAACCGCTACCGATCCCGGTTCCATCGCTCTCTGGCGCGATGGGGAGGTTGTTGCGCGAAGCTGTCCGGTCGGCCTTTCCAACTCCCAAACCCTGCTGCCCCTGGCCGAAGCGACCTTGCGTGAAGTCGGGCTGGGTTTTGCCGACCTCGAAGGAATCGCCTTCGGCACCGGCCCCGGCTCCTTTACCGGCCTGCGCGTCGCTTGCGGCGTAGCTCAAGGCCTGGCCGTCGCCCGTGACTTGCCGCTGCTCGGCATTGGAACGTTGGAGGCGATGGCGATGGCCAGTGGCGGCGAACGGGTTGTCGTGGTCATGGACGCGCGTATGGGGGAGGTTTATTACGGCCTTTTCGAACGTGGCGAGTTGCAGGGCGAGATCGGCGTTTATGCTCCGGATAGTGTGCCTTTGCCTGAATCCGGCGGCTGGCTGGCCTGCGGCAACGGCTTGGCCGCTTACCCGCTGTTGCGCGAACGGCTGTCGCCTTTTGTCGCCGCCTGGCAACCTGAATTGATGCCCTCGGCCGAAGCCGTTGCCCGGCTCGCCGCGCCGCGTCTTGAGCGTGGCGAACTGATTGATCCGGCTGATGCCGTGCCGCTCTATGTACGCAACAAGGTGGCAAAGACCGTGGCCGAGCGCCTGGCCATCGGCGGCAAGGCCTGAATGAACGCCTTGCTTGAACCGCACATTGAAATGCTACCGATGTGCCAGAGCGATCTCGACGAGGTGCTGACCATCGAGTACAGCGTCTGTCCTTTCCCCTGGAGCCGGGCCAATTTCGCCGATTCGATGGTTAGCGGCTACAGTTGCTGGGTGTGCCGCATGGATGGCGAACTGGTCGGTTATTTTGTGCTCATGCTGGCGGTCGATGATGCCCATCTGCTCACCATCAGCATTGCCGAAAAGCGCCAGAGAATGGGTTTGGGCGCCCGTTTGTTGCGTCAAGCCATGCGCGTTGGGCGTGACGGCGGGGCGAAGGCATTGCTGCTTGAAGTGCGTCCGTCGAACGAAAAGGGCCTGGCGATGTATCGCCATTTCGGCTTTCAGCAGATCGGCGTGCGCCGTGGCTACTACCCGGCTGAAAATGGCCGCGAGGATGCGCTGGTGCTGACGCACCCGTTGGCGGAGGTGACGGCATGAGCTTGACCCGGGATCAGATGCTGAACGAGATGGGGCTGTCGCCACAGTGGAAACTGCGCGAACAACCTGCGGTGGCGCGTGCTGCGAAGAAATCGCCTATGGTTGCCTCGATAGCGCCGCCCGATAGAACGCCGGTGGTCAAAACACTGGCGGTTGAAGCCATCGCTTCATCGGCTGCATCCGGAGCCGAGCGCGAGGAACAAATTGCGCAATTTGGCTGGGACCAATTACGCCAAAGCATTGCCGCGTGTCGCGCCTGCGGGCTTTGCGCCGAGCGCAAGCAGGCGGTGCCGGGCGTTGGCGACGAAAACGCCGACTGGCTGTTCATCGGCGAAGGGCCGGGCACCGATGAAGAGGTTCAGGGCGAGCCTTTTGTCGGCCCGGCCGGCAAACTGCTTGATGCGATGCTCGCCGCCATCGACCTCAAGCGCGGCGATGACGTCTATATCGCCAATGCCGTGAAATGCCGCCCGCCGGACAACCGTCCGCCGGAAGCCGCTGAAATGGCCGCTTGTGCGCCGTTTCTCAAACGTCAGATTGCCTTGATCCAGCCCCGCTTGATCGTCCTGCTCGGTCGTGCTGCCGCACATGCGCTGCTTGGCGAAGAGGGGTTACTCGCCAGCCTGCGTGGAAAGCCCTTCACCTACCGCGCTGGAGAGCGGGATATCCCGGTGGTCGTCACCTACCACCCGGCGTATCTGCTGAGAACCTTGCCCGACAAGTCCAAGGCCTGGGAAGACCTATGCCGCGCACGTGCGTTGATGCGTGTGGCAAAAGCCGATTAGTGATTCATGAAGAACCATTGTTTGTGATCACTTATGTTTTGCCTTTAAGAGACAGCCATGCGGCCTGCGAGGCAGGCAGGACGGGCGTCTTTAAATGGACATAAACCTCCCCGCTAGGTAAGCTGTGCTGCTTGCAGAAAACTGCCTTCGTGAACCTGATCGCGCAGACGGGGTGACTGGAAGAGGCAGAGTTTGGGTATGACCGGGGCTGTGGTTTGCCGCGCGTTTTTTGATCGCTTTTCCATGGAGATGATGATGCAAATGAATTTCAACGTCAGCTTGAGCGCACGGCATATCCTCATTGGCATCGCACTGATCCCCGCTCTCGTTTCTTTTCCCGCCCTGGCCAGCCCGTCTCCCCAGGTCTGCGATAGCCACGGTCTGGTGCGAGGCGCCGAGATCGCCATGGAGAACCTATGCTTCGGTTGTCATACCCTGAGCAGAGAGCGTATCGGCCCGCCTTACCAGAAAGTTGCGGCCAGGTACGGGCAAGATCCGAAGGAGGTGTCCGTTCTTGCCGCCAAGATCAAGAATGGTGGGAGCGGCGTCTGGGGTTCGGTAGTCATGCCGCCAAATCCGATCAGCACAGCAGAGGCCGAGGCTCTGGCGCGCTGGATTCTGTCCCTGGGACAATAGCACTCTGTCCCTCTTGGCATTAGCGGTGGCCTCGCCCTGCATCAACGTTTGCCGGATGGGCGACGTTAGCGGACTCTGTCTTGGCTGTTTTCGCACGCTTGATGAAATCTCGGGCTGGAATCTTGCGACTGAGGATGACAAATCAGCCATCTTTGCCGCCATCAACCGCCGTCGTGCCGAGCACGACCCCTGTGGCGAAGAATTTCGCGGGGATTGTGATCGATGAGTCTGTCTGAAAATCAGGCCGAGGAATAATGTTTCCCTGTCGGCATTGGCAGAGCGCCAGCGCAGGTGCCGATGGTGGCGAAGCACTACCTCCTCTGGAAGCCCCGTCGATTGGTCTTCTACAAGGTAACAGTCAGGACAGCCAATAAATACGCCACTGTTCAGGTTGATGTCGTGAAGATCGCCTACCCATAAGGCTTCCAGGCATGTTGAGTTGGCATCACTCTTGCTAAGTTCGACATGCACAAGACCTCATCGGATGATGCCCTGAGCAACGCCCATGTCTTGATTCAAGTAATGACAGTAACTGAACGCCTGCCGGGGCAAGCTGTCTTGTTAATTCCGATTACATCACCATTTACGCTTCACTTTGTCCATTCCTTCAAGGAGGAAACTGTCATGCGCATCAGAATTCTTGCGGTACTCGCGGTGTTTGTCAGCCTGCTTTCCGGCTGTGGTTACAACACCTTTCAGACCGGTGACGAGGCGGTCAAATCGGCGTGGTCGGAAGTTGTCAACCAGTACCAGCGGCGTGCCGATCTGGTGCCCAATCTGGTCAGTACCGTGCAGGGCTACGCCAGCCATGAGAAAGACGTTCTGACGCAGGTTACCCAGGCGCGCGCTCAGGTTGGCGGCATTCAGGCCACTCCGGAGCTGATCAACAACCCGGAAGCCTTTGCCAAGTTCCAGCAGGCTCAGGCCGGCCTTTCCAGCGCATTGTCCCGCTTGCTGGTGGTAGCCGAAAACTACCCGAACCTGAAGGCCGATGCTTCCTTCCGCGATTTGCAGGCGCAACTGGAAGGCACCGAAAACCGCATCACCGTGGCCCGCAATCGCTACATCAAGTCGGTTGAAGCCTACAACGTCTCGGTGCGCACCTTCCCGAACAATCTGACGGCGATGGTCTTCGGCTATCAGGTCAAGCCCAACTTCAGCGTCGAAAACGAGAAGGCCATTTCGGTTGCACCGAAGGTCGACTTCTCGGCGCCTGCCCAGCAGAAAGCGGCTCCAGTGCCCGTGCCTGCCACTGCACCTTCCACCGCTCCGGCAGGCGGCGCCAAGGGTACGCAATCGGGCGGTTACTGATCCATGCTCCTGACCGGCATCCGGCAATCTGGCCGGCTGGCGGCGCTGCTCCTGTTCTTCGTGGCAGGGCTGGCCGCTGCCCAGGCAATTCTGCCGGTTCCACCGCTGGCCGGGCGGGTGACTGACCTTACGGCGACACTTTCGACGGATCAACGCAGCCGGCTGGAAGCCAGACTCGCTGCTTTCGAGGCCCGGAAAGGTTCTCAGATCGCGCTGCTGATCGTGCCGACGGTCAAGCCGGAGACGGTAAGCGAGTATGCGCTGCGTGTCGTCGAGTCGTGGAAACTCGGGCGCAAGGGCGTCGACGATGGCGCCTTGCTGCTGATCGCCAAAGACGACAAGAAGCTGCGGATCGAAGTCGGCTACGGGCTGGAGGGGGCGCTTAACGATGCCACGGCCAAGCGCATCATCAGCGAGACAATCAGCCCGCGCTTCAAACAGGGTGATTTCTACGGCGGGATTGATGCCGGGCTGGAGGCGATGATCAAGGTGATCGGCGGCGAGTCGCTGCCGGAGCCGAAGCAGGCGAGCCGTCCGGCGGGTGGTGAAGGTGGCTTTGATTCGCTGCTTTTCATCGGCTTCATTCTGATTTTCGTGGTTGGCGGCATTCTGCGCGCCATCTTTGGCCGTTTTCTGGCCGCTGGAATCATCGGCGGCGTGGCCGGTATTGTCGCTTCGCTGATGCTTTCCTCATTGCTGATCGCCATCGTTGTCGGTGTCGTCGCCTTCATTGCCTCGCTCTTTATCGGTATCGGTGGCGGCATGGGGGGCGGCGGCTCGTCCTGGGGTGGCGGTTCGGGCGGCGGTGGCGGATTTTCCGGCGGTGGTGGAAGCTTTGGTGGCGGCGGCGCCTCGGGAGATTGGTGATGCGACCAGCGAGACTCTTGCGACATCTGGTGTTGCCCGACTGGTGGGTGTTGCGCGCCTTTCCGAAATCGACACTGCGAACGATCGAAAAGGCCATCACCACTTCCGAAAGCACCCATCTGGGCGAATTGCGCTTTGTTGTCGAAGCCAGCCTGCCGATGCATTCACTGTTGCGCGATCAATCTTCCCGGGCGCGTGCCATCGAGTTGTTCTCGCAGCTTGGGGTCTGGGATACCGAGCACAACAGCGGCGTGCTGATCTACGTTCAGTTGATCGACCGCCGTGTCGAAATTGTTGCCGATCGCGGTATCGACGCCAAGGTGGGCAAGACGTTCTGGCGTGCTGCCTGTCGCCGCATGGAGGCCGCATTTCGGGAAGGGCAGTTTGAAAAGGGGACGCTGCTTGCTTTGAATGAGATCACTGCGGCGCTTGCCGAGCATTTCCCGGCGTCCGGCAAAAATCCCGACGAACTGCCCAACGCGCCTCTGGTTCTCTGATTTGCCTCTATTCAGTGCGAACTGTCGTCGAGGTGAATCACGTCATCGTGTTCGCGCTGGTTGGCCTCGTGGCGACGCTTGACGAGCAACATGCTGGCGCTGACGAAGAGACCGAAGAGGGTGATCACCCCGTAGATTGAGAAGTCGATCTTGATCATCAGGTAATAGAGACCGGTCATCATCAGGATTGACAGGTTTTCGTTGAAGTTCTGCACGGCGATTGAATGACCGGCACCCATCAGGATGTGCCCACGGTGCTGAAGCAGCGCGTTCATCGGCACGACAAAGTAGCCGGAGAGGGCGCCGATGATGATCAGCAGCGGAACGGCTAGCCAAACATGCTGGACGAAATTCATGACCAGCACGATGATGCCCATGGCGATACCCAAGGGGATGACCCTGAGCGACTTGCGCAACGTGATCATCCTGGCCGCACCGGCGGCGCCCAGCGCCACGCCCAGCGCAACAACCCCCTGCAGCATGCTCGACTTGGACAGGTCGAGATGGAGCGCCACTTCCGCCCATTTGATCACGATGAACTGCAAGGTGGCGCCGGCGCCCCAGAAGAGGGTGGTCACCGCCAGCGAGATCTGCCCGAGGCGGTCGCGCCAGAGCAGCATCAGGCAGTGGTTGAATTCGCGAATCAGGTACCAGGGGTTCTTGTGCAGCGCCCGGTGATCAACGCCGGTATCCGGTATGTAAAGGTTGAAAATCGAAGCCAGTATATAAAAGACAGCGACGAAGCAGATCGCCATTTCGCTGACCGTGTCCACTCCGGTTTCAATCACCGGGAAGTCGAAGGAAAGCAGACTGTAGGCGATTGCCGGCTGGATCAGCGCGCCGCCGATGACGACGCCCAGAATGATGGCCACGACAGTCAGCCCTTCGATCCAGCCATTGGCGACGACAAGCAGGCGATGCGGCAGGTATTCGGTCAGGATGCCGTATTTGGCCGGTGAATAGGCGGCGGCGCCGAGACCGACGACGGCGTAGGCCAGCAGCGGATGCACGGAAAAAAACATCATGCTGCAGCCGACGATCTTGATCGAGTTGCTGATGAACATCACCCGCCATTTGGGCATCGAGTCGGCAAAAGCCCCGACAAAGGCGGCCAGGGCAACGTAGGAGACGGTAAAGAAGGTTTTCAGCAGCGGCTCATAGGACGCAGGCGCCTGCATTTCACGCAGGGCGGCAATGGCGATGATAAGCAGCGCATTGTCGGCCAGTGCCGAGAAAAACTGCGCGGCCATGATGATGTAGAAGCCAAAAGGCATTGGGGAAATCAGACACCGCTCTGTTGAAGAGGCGGATTTATACCATGAAAGCCCGGAAGTTGTTAGCAAGGCAGATCCGCTTTTTTCTCAGGATCGCTTTGCTGTCTTGTGTTGAAGCACAATGCGGTCGATACTCTCAAACCGATAGAAAACAGCCAGGGAATCATTCGTCCTATGCCGCGTCCGATTCAAGCCCGCATTGACCTTGCGGCGTTGCGTCACAATTACCAGGTCGCCAAAAAACATGTTGTCGGCCAGGGCAAGCCCGCCAAGGCGTGGGCTGTCATCAAAGCCGATGCCTATGGTCATGGCCTGCTGCGCGCCGCCAAGGCGCTGGGCGATATTGCCGACGGTTTTGCCATGCTCGATCTGACCGACGCAGTGGCCTTGCGCGATGAAGGGTATCGCCAGCCAATCCTGCTGCTGGAGGGAGTTTTCGAGCCCGACGATCTGACCGTTTGCGCCGAATACGGGCTGATCCCGAGCATTCATCGCATCGAACAATTGAAGATGCTCCGCGAGGCCGCCTTGCCGGTGCGTCTGCCGATCTACCTCAAACTCAACACCGGCATGAACCGTCTTGGCTTCACCCCGGATCAGATGACGGCCGTGAAACACGAACTGGCGCTTTCCCCGGCCATAGGCGCCGTGACGCTGATGACGCACTTTGCCGAAGCCGATGGAGGGCGAGGCATCGCCTGGCAACTCGAACGTTTCGCGGCCGTGCAGGAAGACTGGCTCGGTGCCTCATTGCTTGCCGTCTCGATGGCCAATTCAGCCGCCATCCTGCGTTACCCGCAGACGGCGCACGACTGGGTGCGGCCGGGCATCATGCTCTATGGCGGCAGCCCCTTTGCCGACGCCAGCGCTGCCAGCTTTGATCTGAAACCGGTAATGACGCTGCACAGCCGCATTCTCGCCGTGCAGGATATCGTGGCCGGTGAACGGGTCGGTTACGGCGGCACTTTCGAAGCCACGCAGTCAACCCGCGTCGGTATCGTCGCCTGCGGCTACGCCGACGGCTATCCCCGCCATGCCCCGAGCGGCACCCCCATTCTTGTTGGCGGACGGCGCACCCAAACGCTGGGTCGGGTGTCGATGGACATGCTGGCCTGCGATCTGACCAATCTGCCGGAAGTCGGTGTCGACAGCCCGGTCGTGCTGTGGGGTGAAGGGTTGCCGGCCGACGAGGTCGCTGCTGCTGCCGGGACCATCAGCTATGAGCTGTTTTGTGCGCTGGCACAGCGCGTGCCGGTGGTCGAGGTCTGAATCCCGTCATGCCAGTCCGCAAAAGCCGGGGGCACAAGTCCAAGGGAATCGAGAGCGAGGAGACGTCGAAGAAACGTTTGGCTGGCTGGCTTGTCCAGCGCTTTTTCGTTCGCTTCCATATTTCCCTTATTCTGGCCTTCGCAGTGGGTGTCGGCCTGCTCGCGACGCGTGGACTCTTTTCCTTGGGACTTGAAACGATGCACTGGCGCTGGCCGCTGGCCATGCTTGCCGCTTACGCCGCGTTTCTGCTCGGTGTCAGGCTGTGGCTAGCCTATGTCGGACTCGGGCGCTATCTGGAGCGTGAGGAGGAACCCGCTATTGACGTGCACGACCTCGGTTTTTCCGGTTCCGGGGGAGATTCTGGCGGGGTTCCGTGTTTCGGCGATGGTAGCCGCCTGGTTCTGGATGAAGTGGGCGGTGGCGGAAGTTTTGGCGGGGGCGGGGCGTCCGGCGATTTCTCCGACCTTGCGGGCAGCGACTTGGGTAACTTGTCGGATAGTGGGTCTGGCATCTCGCTGCCGGACATCGATCTGGATGTTGGTGGTGCAGATGAAGGCTGTCTTCCAGTCGTTATTCTTGTGCTTGTGCTGGCCTTGCTCGCGGTTGTTCTTGGCGTGGGTTTTTATATCGTCTGGCAGGCACCCTTCATGCTCGCCGAAGTGGCATTCGAGGCGGCCATGGCCGCTGGCCTGATCCGTTCGGCGCGCAAAGTGGATGATCCTGGGTGGATCGGCGGTGCCTTGAGCGCCAGTTGGAAGCCCTTTTTGTTGATCTTCCTGTTTTCCTTGATCGTAGCGGCTCTGGCCGAGAAATTTGCGCCGCAAGCGCGTACCCTGCCACAGATAATCCAGCAGTTGAGACAATAGAATATGGCCAAGGCAAAAACCATTTACTCCTGCACCGAATGCGGTGCCAGTGTTCCCAAGTGGCAAGGGCAGTGCCCCGGTTGCGCAGTCTGGAACACCCTGGTCGAAACGATTGCCGAAAGCGATCCGGCCAACAACAGCCGATTCGCCGCTCTGGGCGGAACGTCCCGGCTGCAGACGCTTTCGGAGATCGAGGCGCGCGAGGAGGACAGGTTGCCGACCGGCATCGGCGAGTTTGACCGGGCACTGGGCGGTGGGTTGGTGGCTGGCGGTGTCGTGCTTTTGGGCGGCGACCCTGGAATCGGCAAAAGTACCTTGCTGCTGCAGGCGTTAGCCGAACTTTCTACGACGCAGCACGTGCTGTATGTGAGCGGTGAGGAATCCGGTCAGCAGATCGCCATGCGCGCCCGTCGACTGTCGCTCGACACCAAGAAACTCAAGTTTCTGGCCGAGATCAATCTTGAAAAGATCCTGGCCACGTTGCAGACGGAAAAACCCAAAGTGGCGGTCATCGATTCGATCCAGACCCTGTGGTCGGATCAGCTCAGTTCGGCGCCCGGCTCGGTGGCTCAGGTGCGCGAGTGCGCGGCGCAACTGACGCGACTGGCCAAGCAGACTGAAATCACCGTCATCCTGGTCGGCCACGTGACCAAGGAAGGTGCCCTGGCCGGGCCGCGCGTGCTGGAGCACATCGTCGATACCGTCCTCTATTTCGAGGGCGACACGCATTCCAGTTTCCGCTTGATTCGCGCGGTGAAAAACCGCTACGGCGCGGTCAATGAAATCGGTGTTTTTGCCATGACCGACAGGGGGCTGAAAGGGGTCAGCAACCCCTCGGCACTGTTTCTCTCGCAGCACGGGCAGGAAGTGCCCGGTTCCTGCGTGCTGGTCACCCAGGAGGGAACGCGGCCGTTGCTGGTTGAAATCCAGGCGCTGGTCGATCAGTCGCACGGCAACCCGCGACGCCTCACGGTCGGCCTCGATGCGCAACGACTGGCCATGCTGCTGGCCGTTTTGCATCGCCACGCGGGCATCGTCTGCTTCGATCAGGATGTTTTCGTGAATGCTGTCGGCGGGGTCAAGATCGTCGAGCCTGCAGCCGATCTTTCAGTATTGTTGGCGATTGTATCTTCATTAAAAAACAAACCATTACCGCAGAAACTTATAGTGTTTGGTGAAGTTGGATTGGCCGGTGAAATCCGCCCCGCACCGCGTGGTCAGGAGCGACTCAAGGAAGCCGCCAAGCTCGGTTTTACGCGGGCAATGATCCCGGAAGCCAACAAGCCAAAACACCCGATTGCCGGAATCGAGGTGATCGCCGTACGCCGGGTGGAAGAGGCCGTGGATCGCCTGCGCGAACTTGATTGAGATGAGTTATTTCTCTTTTGCCCTGCGCATGCTGCGCCGCGACGCGCGCGCCGGCGAACTTCGCCTGCTGGTCGCCGCGCTGGTGGTGGCGGTGGCTGCGCTGACCGCCGTTGGATTTTTTGCCGACCGGGTGCGGCAGGCGCTGGAGCGCGAAGCCAATCAACTGCTCGGCGCCGATCTGCTGCTGACGGCCGACCATGCCTGGCCGCCAAGCATGGAGAAGGATGCGCGCGAACGGGGTCTGGCGCTCGTAGAAACGCGCACCTTCCCGAGCATGGTCACGCTCGGGCAGGGTGATGGCTTGCGCGCCCAGTTGGCCGAAATCAAGGCCGTTTCCACCGGCTACCCGTTACGCGGCAGCCTGCGCACCGCACCGGAACTCAATGCACCGGACTCGGCGGCCAACGGCATTCCGGAACCGGGGATGATCTGGATCGACGAACGGCTGGCCTCGGCGCTTTCGGCCAGGGTGGGCGATGCCATCTCGGTCGGGCGACAGTCATTGCGTGTGGGAGCCGTGCTGACGCTGGAGCCGGATCGTGGCGTCAATTTTTTCAGCGTGGCGCCACGTCTGTTGATGAATATTGCCGATCTGGAGGCGACTAAACTGGTCCAGCCGGGCAGCCGGATTGCCTACCGTCTGTTGCTCGCCGGCGAGGCGAAGTCGGTGAGTGCCTTTCGCGATCGAGTGGAGAAATCGCTGGCGCGGGGCGAGCGCATCGAGGACGCCCAGAATGCCCGCCCGGAAATCCGCGCGGCACTCGATCGGGCGCAGAAATTTCTTGGCCTGTCGGCCCTGTTGTCCGTGGTGCTGGCCGCTGTCGCCGTCGCTCTGGCGGCACGTCGTTACATGCAGCGGCATCTGGACCCGTGTGCAGTGATGCGCTGTCTGGGTGCGACGCAAGGCTTTCTGCTGAGCGTTTTTCTCAGTCAGTTCGCGCTGCTTGGCCTGCTGTCCGCCGTGCTGGGCTGTGTCATCGGGTATTTTGCTCATTTCGCGCTTTATGCCTGGCTCGCCCAATTGCTGGCCAAGCCTTTGCCGCCACCCACCCTGTTGCCGGCGCTGCAAGGCAGTGTCATCGGCGTGCTGCTGCTTTTCGGGTTTTCCCTGCCGCCGCTTCTCCAGCTCAAGCGCGTGTCGACGTTGCGCGTGCTGCGTCGCGAGTTTTCCTCAGGTGCCATGCCGCCCTCGCAGTTGATCAGTGGCTATGCGCTGGGCCTGGCGGCGCTGGCAGGCTTGATGTTCTGGGTGGCCGGAGAAATCCGTCTGGGTGCCTACGTGGTGGGCGGTTTTTCAGCGGCCATGCTGCTTTTTGCGCTGGTGGCACGCTTGGCGATTCGACTGGCGGCGCTGGTGCGTGGCGGTGCGCGTTCGCGAACGGGGCAGGGCGGCATCGGCTGGCGCTACGGCCTGGCCAGTCTTGAGCGACGGTCGGCGGCCAGCGTCGTACAGATCGTTGCCCTGGCCTTGGGGTTCATGGCGCTGCTGTTGCTGACGGTAACGCGCAACGATCTGCTCGATGCCTGGCGTCGGGCCATCCCGCCCGAGGCGCCGAACCGCTTTGTCGTGAATATCCAGCCGGACCAGCTTGATAGCGTACGCCGGGCCTTTGCCGACAATAGTTTGAAAGCGGAGTTTGCGCCGATGGTGCGCGGGCGTCTGGCCAAGGTGAATGGGGTCGAAATCAGCCCGGCAAGCTATGAGGATGACCGCGCCAAGCGTCTGATCGACCGCGAGTTCAATCTCTCCTACCGGATGGATCTGCCGGAGGGCAATGCAGTGACGGCGGGGCGCTGGTTTGCGTCCTCCGAGCGCGACCAGGGGCTGGCCTCGGTTGAGGACGGGCTGGCCAAAACGCTCGGCCTGAAAATCGGCGATCAACTGGAGTTTGTCATCGGTGGCGAAAAGGTCGCGATGCAGGTGCTCGGCCTGCGCAAGCTGAACTGGGATTCGATGCGCGTCAATTTCTTTGTGCTGACCCCGCCCACTGTGCTGGAACCGTATTCGGCAAGCTGGATCACGAGTTTTTACCTGGCGCCCGACAAGTCCGATTTCGTGAATCGACTGATTCGCGAATTTCCGAACCTGACGGTGGTCGATGTCGCGGCGATCGTGCGCCAGTTGCAGTCAATCATGGATCAGGTGGCGCAGGCCGTTCAGTTCGTATTTCTGTTCACGCTGGTCGCGGGAATCATTGTGCTCTATGCCGCGCTGGCTTCCGCAGCCGAAGAGCGGCGCTACGAACTGGCCGTGATGCGCGCACTGGGCGCTCGGCGAGAACAGTTGCGACGCGCCTTGCTTGCAGAATTTGCCACCATTGGTGGCCTGGCCGGCCTGATTGCCTCCCTGGGTGCCATCGCGGTAGGTCAGATGCTGGCACACCAGGCTTTTCAATTCGAGGTGGCCATCAACTTCTGGCTGCCGCTGGCGGCGATGCTCGGAGGTGCCGCCCTAGTGACCGGCGCCGGCTGGTTTGCGGCAGCGCGCTTGATGGATTCGCCGCCGCTGGAGGCGTTACGTTCTGGCGGGTAGATCCTTGCACCGCAACAGGAATACGTGCCGATCTCCGGCGCTGGTGTCGAGCCAGGTGAACAAGGTTTCCGGGAATGCCATTTCCAGTTCATCCCGGTTGTGTCCGATTTCGACGACCAGCAGGCCGTCCGGATTGAGGTGATTGGCTGCTTCCTTGAGAATGATGCGCACCAAATCCAGACCGTCTTCGCCGCTGGCCAGCGCCATTTCCGGCTCGCGGCGGTATTCCTCCGGCAGGGCGGCCATCGACTCGGCATTGACGTAGGGTGGGTTGGAAATGATCAGATCGTAGCGTTGCCCTTGAATTCCAGCAAATGCGTCGGATTCGACGAGCCTGAGACGCGCCCCGAGTTCGTAGTCATCGACATTACGTCTGGCCACCGCGAGCGCATCCGTAGACAAATCCACGGCGTCGATCTTCGATTCGGGAAAAGCGTGTGCGGCAAGTATGGCCAGGCAGCCGGAGCCGGTGCAAAGATCCAGTACGCTGCTCACCGCCCACGGATCAACCACCCACGGGCTCAGTTGTTCACGCAGCAACTCGGCGATGTGGGAGCGCGGAACAATCACCCGCTCATCGACATAAAAACGGTAATCGCCGAGCCAGGCTTCGTTAGTCAGGTAGGCGGCTGGCAGGCGTCCGTTGATTCGGCGCTCGATCACTTTCAATACCTCGGCGCGTTCGTCGCTGGTCAGCCGGGCGTCGATGTAGGTATCCAGGTCATCGGGCGGCAGGTGCAGGGTATGCAACAGCAGGTAGGCGGCTTCGTCCCAGGCGTTATCGGTGCCGTGACCAAAAAACAGGTCGGCCTGGTTGAAGCGGCTGACGGCAAAACGCATCAGGTCGCGCAGTGTCAATAGTTCTTTTTGAGCTTGATCGAACATGTCAGTCCAGGAGTTGGTCGAGAATACGGCGATAGATGGCAGAAAGTTGCGGCAGGGCAGCGATTTCAACACACTCGTCGAGCTTGTGGATGCTGGCGTTGACCGGTCCGATTTCGATGACCTGCGGGCAGATGTCGGCGATGAAGCGGCCATCCGAGGTGCCGCCGCTGGTCGATAGCTCGGCGTCAATGCCCATTTCCTCGCGGATTGCCGCGAGGGAGGCGTCAATCAGTGCGCCATTGCCGGTCTGGAAGGGCTTGGCGCCGAGGATCCAGGCGATGTCGTAGTTCAGGCCATGGCGCTCAAGAATTTCACCGATCTTCGACTTCAATCTTTCCGGCGTGCTGGCTGTGGCGAAGCGGAAATTGAACAGGATATCGACGTGGCCCGGAATGACATTATTGACGCCGGTGCCGCCGTGGATGTTGGAAATTTGCCAGGTCGTCGGCGGGAAAAATTCGTTACCCTGATCCCATACACTATTGGCGAGTTCGGCAATGGCCGGCGCGGCCAGGTGGATCGGGTTTATTGCCAGATGCGGGTAGGCAATGTGGCCTTGCACACCCTTGACCGTAAGTTTGCCGGACAGCGAGCCGCGACGGCCATTCTTGATGGTGTCGCCGAGTTGGCTGACTGCCGTCGGTTCGCCGATGACGCAATAGTCGATCGTTTCGTTACGCGCCGCGAGCGCTTCGGTAACGGCAATCGTACCGTCCACCGCATCGCCTTCCTCATCGGAAGTAAGCAGGAAAGCGATAGAGCCGCCGTGTTGCGGACGATCCGCAACAAAGGCTTCGGTTGCCGTAACAAAGGCGGCCAGCGAACTCTTCATGTCCGCCGCGCCACGTCCGTAGAGCCGACCGTTGCGCCGGGTTGGCTGGAAAGGGTCGCTCTGCCACTGATCGAGTGGTCCGCTCGGCACAACGTCGGTATGCCCGGCAAAGCAGAACAGGGGGCTGGTCAAACCGCGCCGTGCCCACAGGTTGGTGACGCCGCCACGATTGAGGTATTCGCAGGTGAAGCCGATACGCTGCAGGCGCTCACCGATGATGGACATGCAGCCGCCATCTTCGGGGGTGACGGAACGACAGCTTATCAGTTGCTCGGCGAGGCTGAGTGTTGCATCACTGGGCATCTTGTTTTTCTTCTGTGTCGTTAAGGCTGAGCGTGAATTCCTTGAAAGAAGTGCCGCTGTCGTTGGTCTCCGAGAAGTCGAGGGGCGTTTCGATGCGCAACTCTTCACTCTGCGGGCTGTTGGAAATTTCTGAATTGTTGATCAGCCAGGAGAGGTTGGTTGGCGAATCGGCATTGCTCAGCGCTTCGTCGAGCGTGATGATGCCTTTCCGATAAAGGCGGAAAAGATCCTGTTCGAAGGTTTGCGATCCAGGGGCGAGGCTCTGTTCCATGGCCTCCTTGACGGCCAGCACTTCGCCGCGTTCGATCAATTCCTGAACATGGCGGGTATTGAGCAGGACTTCAGCGGCCGGTGTTCGCTTGCCGTCGGGTTTCTTGACCAGTCGCTGGGAAACGATGGCCTTAAGACTGGCTGAAAGGTCAAGGTAAAGCGAAGTGCGGGTGTCCAGCGGGAAGAAGTTGATCACCCGGTTCAGTGCGTGATAGCTGTTGTTGGCGTGCAGCGTGGCGAGGCATAAATGACCGGTCTGGGCGTAGGCGATGGCCGCCTGCATGGTTTCCTTATCGCGGATTTCGCCGATCAGGATGCAGTCGGGCGCCTGGCGCATGGCGTTTTTCAACGCTGGTTCCCAGCCCAAGGTATCCATGCCCAATTCGCGCTGGTTGACGATGGATTTCTTGTGCCTGAAGAGGAATTCGATGGGGTCTTCGATGGTCAGGATGTGCCCGCTGCGATTGGCGTTGCGGTAATCGAGCATGGACGCGATGGTCGTCGACTTGCCGGAGCCGGTTGCGCCGACAATCAGGATCAGGCCGCGCTTTTCCATGATCAGATCGGCAAGCACCGGAGGCAGCATCAGGGTGTCGAGCGCCGGGATATTGCCGAGGATATAGCGCACCACAATCGAGATCGAGGTCCGCTGTCGGAAGATGTTGATGCGGAAATTGCCGACGTTGGGAACGCCGAAGGAGAGGTTCATCTCCATCGTTGCTTCGAAGATCCTGAGCTGATCCGGCGACATCAGTTCAAAGGCGATTTTTTCGATCATCGCCGGATCCATGGTTTGCTGATTGACCGGGACCGCATTACCCTGGATCTTGATGTGAATAGGAACGCCGGCGGAGATGAAAATATCCGAAGCCTGCTTTTCAGCCATCAACTGGAAAAGTTTGTCCAGAATCATGTGGCCTCCGCCAAGTTAAGTGAAAGTCGCGTAAGCGACTCTTGAACCTCCCCTCGCCCTAAGGGAGAGGGGTCGGGGGTGAGGGAAACGGGCTTGGCATTCATCGGCTGGAATGCCTCAAATCATGCCCGTTCAAATTAGATGAAAAGAGAATCAGTCGCCGCGCAGCAGGTCGTTGATGCTGGTCTTGGCGCGAGTTTTGGCGTCGACCTTCTTGACGATCACTGCGCAGTAGAGACTGTAGCTGCCGTCTTTCGAAGGCAGGTTGCCGGAAACGACGACCGATCCCGGCGGGATACGTCCGTAACTGACTTCGCCGGTTTCGCGGTCGAAGATCTTGGTCGACTGGCCGATATAGACGCCCATCGAGAGCACCGATCCGGCGCCGACGATGACGCCTTCAACCACTTCCGAACGGGCACCGATGAAGCAGTTGTCTTCGATGATGGTCGGATTCGCCTGTAGCGGCTCAAGAACACCGCCAATGCCGACGCCGCCGGAGAGGTGAACATTCTTGCCGATTTGCGCGCAGGAGCCAACGGCGGCCCAGGTGTCGACCATCGTGCCTTCATCGACGTAGGCGCCGATATTGACGAAGGAGGGCATCAGCACCACATTTTTTGCCAGATAGCAGCCGCGACGCGCGCCAGCCGGCGGTACAACGCGGATTCCCGAACGGGCGAATTTTTCGGTGTCGTAGTTGGCAAATTTGGTCTGGACCTTGTCGAAGTAACGCATCGCGCCACCGTCGAGCAGTTGGTTGTCTTCGAGGCGGAAGGAAAGCAGCACGGCCTTCTTCAGCCACTGGTGGGTGATCCATTCACCATCGATTTTCTCGGCAACGCGCAGGCGACCTTCATCGAGTTCGGTGAGCACGGCGTTGACGGCTTCACCTATCCTGGCGGGGGCGCTGCCGGGTTGCAATGAAGCCCGGTTTTCCCAGGCGTCTTCGATGATCTGCTGAAATTGCTGCATGGTGTATTTCCTAAAGTTTTGCAACGAACTGTTGAATGCGATCTGCGGCTTCAAGACATTCGGCGAGCGGTGCGACCAGTGCGATGCGCACAAAGCCGGCTCCGGGATTGACGCCGTTGGCCTCGCGGGCGAGAAAGCTGCCCGGCAGGACGACCACATTATAGTCGGCGACCAGGGCGCGGGCGAATTCAGTATCTGACACCGGGGAATGGTGATCAACCCGGTGATCAACCCGGTGATCAACCCGGTGATCAACCCGGTGATC
>NZ_JBMOJE010000093.1:0-20943 GCF_049316945.1 Propionivibrio sp.
AAACTAATTTCCTATAAATACTGAATAAATACGGACTGGATCAGGAAGTCTGAGGATAGATTTTGTTGATGTCGATGCGGTGTTCTATGACCCGTGCGCTATCACAATTGAAGATCACGATCACAAGGAACAGCGGTTCGTGACGATGGGAATGGATAGCTTTGCCCGGCTTCTTGTGGTTTGCTATACCTGCCGGGATGAGACTGCTATTCGCCTTATCTCAGCCCGAAAAGCAGAACCCCACGAACGAAAGGTTTATGAAGGGTGATGACCATGAAAGCAACTTACGATTTCAACGCTGGCAAGCGCGGTGCCGTGATCCCGTCTTCTGGCAAGACGCGAATCACGATTCATGTCGATAACGACGTTCTCGAATCTTTTCGGGCTAAAGCTGCACTGGAAGGCAAAGGCTACCAGACGCTCATCAACGAGGCCCTGCGGCAGCTTGTCGAGTCAAACACAACTCCCGTGACATTAGAAAATCTCCGCCAGGTTATTCGCGAAGAACTTCACGCCGCCTGATTCAACCCGGAACCCTGAGCAGCTCTGAAACGCCTATAAACAGGCGCTTCCAGCCAGGCATGCCGTGAGACCACCATGAACATTGGCTCTTACGGCAGCAGCCTTAAAGACGCCCGTCCTGCTTGCCTCGCAGGGCGGTTCCTGTAATTTTTTACTAGGTTTTTTTCTGCTGCACCGGCATGACAATGCGGAAGGTAGTGCCTTTGCCCGGCTCGCTGGCCACTTCAATGCGGCCGTTATGCTTGCGGATGATGCCGTGGGTAATCGACAGGCCGAGGCCGGTGCCGGTTCCTGCCGGCTTGGTGGTGAAGAAGGGGTCAAAGATCCGGTTGATGATGTCCTGGGGGATGCCGGTTCCGGTATCGGTAATTTCTACGCAGACATTCTCGCCCTCGTGTCGCGTGCGCAGGGTGATTTTTCCTTGCTCCGGGATGGCCTGTGCGGCGTTGACCAGCAGGTTCATGAAGACCTGGTTGATCTGGGCCGGAATGCAGCGCACGGGCGACACTTCGCCGAACTCCTTGCGTACTTCGAGCTTGTCTTTGAGTTCGCTGGAAACCACGTTGAGTGTGCTTTCCAGTGCATGGTTAATATCGATATCCTGCCATTCGCCCTCGTCGAGGTGCGAAAATTCCCTGAGATCATTAACGATACGTTTTACCCGTGCCATGCCCTCCCGCGATTCATTGAGCAGATCGGGAATGACCTGGCGTAGATAGTCGAGTTCGGCAATCTCGCGCGCCTGCGCCACGGCAAGGCGTGAGGGGTGCTCGGCGGGGAGTTCGCCCTCCAGTTTCTGGTAGGCGTCGATGAGCGAAAAGAGCCGCTCGGTGTACGTTATCAACGAACCGAAGTTGGAGATTAAAAAGCCGATCGGATTATTGATCTCGTGCGCCACACCGGCCGCCAGTTGACCAACGGCCGCCATCTTTTCCGCTTGCAGAAGCTGGGCTTGGGCGTGCTGCACCTGGGCCAGGGACTCGAGCAATGCCTGGCGCTCACGACCAAGTTCATCATTCGCCAGCTTGAGCTTTTCGGTTCTGTCGGCCACCCGGGCTTCGAGTTGCTCGTTGGACAGTGCCAGTTCAGCCTTGGCCAGACGTAATTCTTCGTTGAGCTTCTTCAACCCCTTATTGCGTTGCGTAACCAGGCTGAACAGATCGATCAGGGCGCCGACCAGTGCCGCGTTGGCTGAAGTATCCTCGGTAGTTTCGCTAGCCAAAGCCGCTTCCGGTGACGTGCCGGCCTGGATCGCGCGCAGTTGGCGCGCCATGCTCTGATCTTCGGAAAGAATGTGGAAGGTCAGCCAACTGGTGAGGAAACGCAGCAAATTCGCACCGCTGACGTTGTTGTCCAGAGAGGAGTCCTGGATCATTTGCGTGACTTCGAGGGCAAACGTGGTGTGCGACCGCTGATGATGTGCCAGATGCCAGGGATCGATGCCGGCTGCCAGCATCAGAGCTTCCTCGTACTGGAAGTGCGACAGGGCGTATTCGGCCAACTGTTGAAGCAAGGGTAGAGCACTACGCGCCGGCGCCTCGCCGATGACCGCAAGTTGCGGGGCGACGGCATTGATCAGATCGACCAGCCCCTTGTGCTGGTTGTCGACCACATCAATTCCGGTGACGAAAATCTTGCTCCAGGCCATCAGTGCCATGTCAGTTCATCCTTTTGTCTCAGCTTTGTCAGGGTTCGAGCAGTTATTCATCGAGCAGAACCGATCCATCCGGTCTCCAACTAACTTTAGTGATGCCGGGTTTGGCCGCTTCAAGACGTTTGAGTTCAATATCCTCGGCGGAAATTGTGCCCATGGTCAGCCGTGCCTCATCGGCCAGGCGCTGGTTTTCCAGCGTCAGTTCGCGCAATGCCAGCACTTGGCCGAGGGTGGAAACCAGTTCGTAGTCGTTCCATGGTTTCGAGATGAAGCGGCTGATTGGGTTTCAATACCCCGGAATGCCGTCCGTAAAAGGAAACACCCCCGGCAGCTTTCGTTGCAAGGGGCGTTGAGTATCACTTTATGGAGTCGGCAATCTTACCAACAGCGGTCCAAACTTAACTTCATGGTGTAACCCACAGATCAATTCCGGGAGAGAGGGTGCAGCTTAGCCGCAGGTTCCCACTGCGCCGCAGGCCGTACAGAAATCGCAGCCGTCCTTGCGGATCATCGTGTAGTTGCCGCATTCGCCGCACAGTTTGCCGGCGGTGGGCTTGGCCGCCGTGCTGCCGGCCGGGGTTTCAAGAATGCCCATCTGTTGCAGCGGTATGCCTTTTTCATCGAGGATGCCGAGCATCGCGTAGCGGTGGATGATGAGTTGCGCGAGGTAGGCCACGGTCGATGGGTAGTTGGTCTGCTTGCGCGTGCCGGGAACGAAGGCCATGAAATCACCGAGCGGCTCGGGGTAGTCGAGCAGTTTCCTGAGCTTCATGCCGATCCAGGCCGGGTCGAGGACGCGCATGTCGAGCGAGAGCAGCTTGGTCAGCCCGTCGAGTGCGCGCGGGTAGTTGCCGGAGAGCCACACCGAGTAGGGGCGGGTAACGCCATCGGGCAGGGTGATTTCCTTGAGGCCGAGCACGAAGTCTTCTTCGGTGGCCGGGTTGAAGATGTCGACCGTCCAGGACAGTGTTCCGTCGGTGCCGGTCTTCGGCTCCTTCAGGCTGAACATGGCGTCGAGCACCGGCGTCGGGCCTGCATTCTTGAAGGCGCCGAGCTGCTCAACGCGGAACTGGATCAGGCGCGCCATGGCAGAAACGACGGAGGGCATGCGCTTGCGCTCGCCATGCGGCGGGAAGGCCATGTCGAAGCCTTCGCCATTCGGCGTCTTGGCCAGTGATTCGAGCTTGAGGGCGAGCCAGCCGTGGTCGTTGGCGCGCATGTCCATCGACAAGGTCTTGGCCACGGCACCGAGGCCGCGCGGCTGTGCCGGGCCATTAACCCAGGCTTCGAATGGCCACGAGTGACCTTCCTGATCGATATGGCCGACAAAGAGGGCGAACTTGCCGAGCTTGTGCTCGATCATGTAGGTCCATGACAGGTTGCCTTCCGGCAGGTTCGGGCGGCCCGGCCAGCGCAGGCTGGAAAGTACCGGCGCCGGCAGGTTCTTGATCGACAGGCGGCGGTTGGCGTCACCGCTGATGAAGTCCTGCGGCTGCTTCTTGTCCTCGGCCTGTTTGGTCGATTCGACCGAGAGCACCGAACCAAGCACGCTGTTCGGGCGGTAGGTGGCCAAGCCCTTGAGCCCGGCTTTCCAGGCGCTCATGTAGAGATCCTGGAATTCTTCGTAGGGGTAGTCCGCCGGGACGTTGACTGTCTTCGAGATCGAGGTGTCGATGTACGGTGCGACGGCGGCGACCATCTCCTTGTGCGCCTGTGCGGAGATTTCAAGCGCGGTGACAAAGTAGTCGGGCAGCTTTTCAACGTCGCCGCCCATGTGTTTGTAGAGGCGCCAGGCGTAGTCCTCGACGGCATATTCCTTGATTGTGCCGTCGATCATGCGTTTCTTGCGGTTGTAGGTCCACGAGAAGGGCGGTTCGATGCCGTTGCTGGCATTGTCGGCAAAGGCCAGGGAAATGGTGCCGGTGGGGGCAATCGAGAGCAGGTGCGAATTGCGCAGGCCGTGTTTGCGGATCTCGGCCTTGACGTCGGCCGGCAGGCGCGAAGCGAAGTTGCCGCCGGAGAGATACAACTCGGCATTGAACAGCGGGAAGGCGCCGCGCTCCTTGGCCAGTTCGACCGAGGCCAGGTAGGCGGTGTTGCGCATGACTTCGGAGATGCGGGCGCCCATGGCCGTGGCTTCCGGGCGATCGTAGCGCAGGCACAGCATGCACAGGGCGTCGCCGAGGCCGGTATAACCAAGGCCGACACGGCGCTTGTTGGCGGCTTCCTGGCGCTGGCGCTCGAGCGGCCAGGCGGTCACGTCGAGCACATTGTCAAGCATGCGCGTCGACACCTTGACCACTTCACCGAAAGCGGCGAAGTCAAATTCGGCGCGGTTGGTGAAGGGGTGCTTGATGAACATGGTCAGGTTGATCGAGCCCAGGCAGCAGCAGCCATAGGGCGGCAGCGGCTGTTCGGCGCAGGGGTTGGTGGCTTCGATCAGTTCGCAGTAGTAAAGGTTGTTGTCTTTGTTCATGCGGTCGAGGAAGAGAATTCCCGGTTCGGCATGATCGTAGGTTGACCTCATGACCTGATCCCACAGGTCGCGGGCGCGGACTTTGCGATAGACCCAGATGCCGTCGTCGCGCTGGTAGGCGCCGGATGACTTCATGTCGGCATTGGGTTCGGCGCGGTGGGTGAGTTCAACCTCGGCATCGGCTTCAACCGCCTGCATGAAGGGGTCGGTGACGCCGATCGAGATGTTGAAGTTGGTCAGATCACCGTGGTCCTTGGCGTGGATGAATACTTCGATGTCCGGATGGTCGCAGCGCAGCACGCCCATCTGCGCGCCACGGCGGGCGCCGGCGGATTCGACGGTTTCGCATGAGCGGTCGAAGACGCGCATGTAGGAAACCGGGCCGGAAGCACGCGATTGCGTACCCTTGACCTGTGCACCTTGCGGGCGGATCGACGAGAAGTCATAGCCGACCCCACCGCCGCGGCGCATGGTTTCAGCGGCTTCAGCCAGCGCGCTGTAGATGCCGGGTTTGCCGTCGACGAGTTCGACGATCGAGTCGCCCACCGGTTGCACGAAACAGTTGATCAGGGTGGCGGCCAGTGGTGTGCCGGCGGCGGAGTTGATGCGGCCGGCGGGGACAAAACCGTTTTCCTGCGCCCAGAGGAAGCGCTCCTCCCACTTGGCGCGGTACTTTTCTTCTTCATTGACGGCCAATGCGCGGGCTACGCGTCGGCGCACGTCATGGACGCTGGTTTCGCTGCCTTTGGCGTATTTCTCGATCAGTACTTCGGCGGAGATTTCCTGTTCGGCGAGGGGCCCGATTTCCGGTGTTTCTGCAACCGCGGTAAAGGATAATTGCTGTGAATCATGGCTCATGTATTGCCCCTCTGATTTTGTGGCTGCAAATGGCGGTTTGGAAGGCACGGTTGATCCATGAGATCAAACCGACTGTAATTTGGTACTGCGAGGAACAAACTGACCATGCGCAGGTTTTTTCAGAAACAGGTCTCAGGCTACTACATGTAGTGGCACTAGGCAAGAAATTCACTAAATGTAGTTGTCGTGGCTTGCGGGCAGCAGCCAGAAAAGACTGTGTAATCACTGTTTTGCCGGGAATGGAATTTATTTTTGCGGAAGCGCACAAGGGTGGCAGTGTGAAGAAATGCGACCTTCCCTGCGCGACAGGCTCTGCTTGATCACACTTGTTTGAATCCACCTCCCCCAGTCGGCGACCGGGGGAGGGAAGTGCGGGTGATTAAAGGTTGAGCAGCGTCTGAACGTGGTGCGCAATCATCCACTCTTCATTGGTGGGTATCACCAGGACGTCTACCTGGCTATTTGGTCCGCTGATGCGCAGGTCGTGGCGAGCGTTGGCTTCCGGGTTGAGAATGACTCCCAGCCATGCGGCGTGCAGACAGACACGGCGCCGCACTTCTGCGGCGTGCTCACCAATGCCTCCGGTAAACACCAGGGCATCGAGACCGCCTGAAGCGGCAGCGAGTGAGCCCAATTCCCGAGCAATCCGGTAGCAGAACAGATCAACGGCTTCCTGGGCTTCGAGCTTGTCGCTACCCAATAGCGTACGCATGTCCTGCGAAATGCCGGAAACACCCAGCAGGCCGGACTCCTTGTAGAGGAGCTGGGTCATTTCCTTGACGCCAAGGCCCTTGGTTTCCATCAGGTGCAGGACAACGCCGGGGTCAAGGGTGCCGCAACGGGTTCCCATGACCAGACCGTCAATGGTCGAGAAGCCCAAAGTAGTGGCAACACTCTTGCGGGCGACCATGGCGGTCATGCTGGCGCCGTTACCCAGGTGCGCGATGACGACGCGTCCCTCGGCACGGGCCGAATGCTTGGGTAGTGAGCGGGCAACGTACTCGTAGGACAGACCGTGGAAACCGTAACGTTTGACGCCTTCGGCAGTGATCCAGCGCGGCAAGCCGTAGATCTGCGCAATGCTCGGCTGAGTGCGGTGGAAGGCGGTGTCGAAGCAAGCCACCTGCGGCACGCCGGTCAGGAGTTTCTGAAGTGCAAGGATGCCGTTGATGTTGTGCGGTTGATGCAGCGGTGCGAGGCTGACGTAGTGGGAGAGCTGTTCCAGTACGGTATCGTCGAGCACCATCGGTTGCGAATAGCGATCGCCTCCATGGACCACTCGGTGGCCGACGGCGACGATTTGCCATGCGACTTCGCGGGTGGTGAACCATTTCAGCAGGTGATCAATGGATACCTGGTGGTTGGTTGAGGTTCCTCCCGGCAGGAGTTCGTCAGCGATGCTCTGGCCGGATTGGTCCTTGGCTACCAGCCGGGTTTCAGCGGTGCCGATGCCGTCAATCTGGCCGAAGACGATGGCTTGTTCCGAAAGCGGTTTGGCGAGTTGAAAGAGCGCGAACTTGATCGACGAGGAACCGGCGTTGATGGTGAGAATGCCCTGTTTCATTCGATGACCGCCAGTTTGGTGCGGTTGGCGTGGGCCACCAATGCGGCGATCACGCAGGAGGCGATGCGCGTCTCGGCCGTGTCGGCACGGCTGGTAAGTACGATTGGCACCTTGGCACCGAGAACAATACCGGCGGTCAGCGCGTTGGCCAGATACTCCAGTTGTTTGGCTACCATGTTGCCGGATTCGAGGTCAGGGACAACCAGAATCTCGGCGCGACCAGCCACCGCCGACTTGATCCCCTTGGTCTTGGCGGCTTCGATCGATACCGCGTTGTCAAAGGCCAGCGGGCCGTCGAGCAGGCCGCCTGTGATCTGGCCGCGGTCAGCCATTTTGCACAGCGCAGCGGCGTCCAGCGTTGACTGGATCTTGGGACTCACGGTTTCGACCGCCGAGAGAATGGCGACTTTCGGTTCCGGGATGCCGATGATGTGCGCGAGGTCGATGACGTTCTGGATGATGTCGACTTTGTCTTCGAGCGTTGGTGCAATGTTGATGGCGGCGTCGGTGATCAGGATCGGGCGCGGGTAGGTTGGCACATCCATCAAAAAAACGTGGCTGATGCGGCGCGCAGTACGCAAGCCGGCAGCGCGCGATACCACTTCGGCCATCAGTTCATCGGTGTGCAGGCTACCCTTCATGAGCGCTTCGGCGTCACCGTTGCGGATCAGGGTCACGGCCATCGCTGCCGAATCGTGGCTATGCTTCACATTAACGATGCGGTGCTGTTTGAGATCCAGCCCGAATTCCTTGGCGATGGCGCGAATCTTGGGTTCCGGGCCGATCAGTATGGGATCGATGAGGCCGGCTTCAGCGGCCATTAATGCGCCTTTGAGCGATTCAAGATCGCACGGATGAACCACCGCCATATCGATCGGGGCCAGTCCCTTGGCACGTAAAACAAGGGTTTGCAGGCGCGCGTACTTGTCCGAAATGGTGATGTCCGGCAGGTCGACGCGTTTGGTTCTCACCTTATCGGCGGGTGCCAGCACTTCTGCCGTGCCGTGCACCACCTGCATGCCATCCTGATTGATGCAGGAGCAGTCGAAGATGATGTGCTGGTTGTGAGCGAACATCTGTTTGACCGTCACCGTTACGGTAATGGTGTCGGCGAGCCTGACCGGGCGCGCAAAATGCAGCGTCTGATCGACCAGAATGGTGCCCGGCCCAGGGAATTGCGTGCCCAGCACGGTGGTGATCAGTGAGGCGCTCCACATGCCGTGGGCGATGACTTCCCTGAACATCCCGCTGTTGGCAAATTCCTGATCGCCGATCGCCGGATTCATGTCACCGGACATGATGGCGAAGAGTTTGATGTCTTCAGCACGCAGCGAACGAACCAAGACTGAATCGTCGCCAACGTGTATTTCGTCGAAAGTGCGGCTTTCAAGAAAGTGCTGGTTGGTTTCTATATGCATCATTAAGCTCCGAAAAGATATTCTTCAACCACCTGTATGCATTTTCGATGAGGATGGTTATGTCAGTCGGAAACCTGTCCGCAGCGATCGCCAGAAGCGACAATCTTCTACAGTCGCAGGCAATGTCGATGCCTGCGATATGCCCTGTATTCGTGAAGGCAGAATAATCAGGGTGCTTCCTGGAATTTTGAAAGCCAGATTATAAACTGCTGCGGTGCAGCATACAAATTATCGATGGAGTGCGAGGAGCGGAAATGCATGCCGTAAATCTGCCGATGTTGCGCCGTCGCAACATCCGGAATTCACGCTGGCTTTGCGCCAGTGTGTTAAAGCCCTGAACTCAGATATTGAATATGTGATTGTAGGAGGCCAGAGCCTTGGCGATTTGTGCAGAGGGCTTGGCCGGGTCGCCGAGCCCGAATTCGGCCTGGAGCGAGGACTTGTTATCAGTGATGTAATCAATCACCCGATCCAGATTGTTCAGCCGGTTGGGAATGAAATTGTTGGTGGAATTGAGCAGTTCGGCCGATTTGGCAAAGTTTGCGCTGAACTCCTGAAGGGTGTTGATCGCGCCATCCTTGTTGGACGACAGCGCCGCATCCAGTTTGGTCGTGTCAACCGAGGCCAGATTCGTGCTCTGGTTGATGGTGAAGCCAAGGTCACTCAGACCATGGAAACCGTCCTTGGCACCATTGAAGATGTTCTCGACGCTCTGCTCGAGTTCATAGAGCGAGATCTCGGCAGCCTGCGTTCCGGCCAGCACACCATCGCTCTTCACGGTTCCGTCAAAGCGCTTGATCCAATCGTTGTACTTTCCGGCAAACTCCTGTAACTGGGCCGTGATGGCCGCGTTGCCCATCGACCCGCTGACGCTGCCCAGCGTCTGGCCAGCCTGCTGCATGCCGGCAACCGCTGTTTTCATTTCGCTCAGTTCCGAAAACTGGGCTTTGTAGGTGACATCCTTGCTGTTGATGACGCTCATCATCCCGTAGGCCGATTCCGGGTTGAACAGTGAAAGATTGCGCCCGGTCGGGGAGAGTCCCTGGGTGGTGGTCGACAGACCGAGCATCGAAAGCGGATCGGTCGAGCCGGATTGTGTGCTGCCTGCACCGGTCAGGAAGTCCAGGCTGGAGGAAGCCTTGCCGTCATCAAACACCGAGCCGAGCAGCGAATTGACCGACTGTGCCTTGAGCGCGGCCATGCGCAGCGTCAGCGACGAAGAAAAGTCTCCGCTGACTGCAGTCGCCGTGTTCATTGTTCCTGTCTGGCTTGATTGGCTGGCGCTGCCAGTCGAACTCGATTGAAGGAGTCCGAATAGGCTGCTGGCGATTCCGATGGGTGACATGGTGCCTCCTGCTATGTATGTTTGATCTGGCGACCGGGCAATCCGGCGCAATTCAGGAAAGATTGAGCAATATTCAGGCCAGATTTAATGTTTAAGCCAAATGAGGCAAAGGCGCGCTGGGCGCCTGGTATCGAGGAGCGCGACCGGTTTTCAGGTGGAGCGTTGTTTGCCGGATCGGCAATATCTGCCGCCGGTAAAGGAGAATATTGCCGGTAGTGAAACTCCCTGGGGCAATGAAAAAGTATCAGCCCAGCCTTTCCGGTCAATGGCAAAGGTGTATCTTGCCGGTCCGAAGAGAGGCGTGAGGAGACGTCATCTGCCAGTTTGATTCGGTCCCGTGCAACACATGGGTGGAGCATCGATCACTGATATCGGATACCATTGATAGAAAATAGACTTGTCAGTGAACATTAGGAAAGTATTGCAAGCATATGAATAATATAAAAATACCATCTGTCGGATTTCTAAGTCTAGGTTGCCCGAAGGCGTTAGTCGATACCGAACAAATCCTTACCAGGTTGCGTGCCGAGGGCTACCTAATTTCGCCTTCGTATGAAGGTGCCGATCTGGTTGTCGTCAATACCTGCGGCTTCATCGACGCGGCGGTTGAAGAGTCGCTCGACGCCATCGGCGAGGCGCTGGCCGAAAACGGCAAGGTCATCGTTACCGGCTGCCTTGGCGCCAAGGAAGAGGTCATCCGCAACCTGCATCCGCAAGTGCTGGCGATTACCGGCCCGCACGCCGCCGACGAGGTGTTGCAGCATGTTCATGCGCATCTGCCGCAGCCGCATGATCCTTACACCAGCCTGGTGCCGCCGCAGGGGATCAAACTCACGCCGCAGCATTTCGCTTACCTCAAGATTTCCGAGGGCTGCAACCACAGTTGCACCTTCTGCATCATTCCGTCACTTCGCGGTCCGTTGGTCAGCCGGCCGATTGGCGAGGTCCTGCAGGAAGCAAAGCATCTCGCCGAGTCCGGGGTGCGCGAGTTGCTCGTCATCTCGCAGGACACCAGTGCTTACGGCGTTGATCTGAAGTACCGCACCGGTTTCTTTGGCGGTCGCCCGGTCAAGACACGGCTCAAGGAGTTGTGCGAGGCACTGGCCGAGTACGGCATCTGGGTGCGTTTGCACTACGTTTATCCGTACCCGAGCGTCGATGAATTGCTGCCGTTGATGGCTGAGGGCAAGATTCTGCCCTACCTTGATGTTCCGTTTCAGCATGCCAGCCCGCGCATCCTCAAAGCCATGAAACGCCCGGCCAGCGCCGAGAACAACCTGGAGCGCATCAGGGCCTGGCGTGCGGTTTGCCCGGACATCACCATCCGCAGCACCTTCATTACCGGTTTTCCCGGCGAGACCGAGGCCGAGTTCGAAGAACTGCTGGCTTTCATCGAAGAAGCGCGGCTCGACCGCGTCGGTGCCTTTGCCTACTCGCCAGTCGATGGCGCAACGGCCAATGCCTTGCCCGGCGCGGTGCCGGACGACGTGCGCGAAGAACGTCGCCGTCGCCTGATGGACGTACAGGAAGACATTTCCGCTGAATTGCTCGCCGCCAAAATCGGGCGTGAAATCCAGGTGCTGGTCGACGAGGTTGATGAAGAAGGAACCATTGCCCGCTCTTCGTCGGATGCGCCGGAGATCGACGGTCTGGTTTTCATCAACGACTTCTTCGATGCCGAACCGGGTGATTTCCTGCAAGTGCGTGTGCTCGATGCAGACGAGCACGATCTCTATGCCGAGATTGCTGAAAGTTAAACAGGCGGGATGCGGCGAAGCCAGTCGCACAGGAATTGGCTTCGTACCACCAGGGAAAATGCGGAAAATTCATTAGCAAGCACTGAACGTAAGGCTCTCGTACGCGCTAATTGCATGATTCGTATAGAAGTTTTTTGGCTGCTGTAAAATTACGGATAAGTGTGTTCTGGGGGGCGCGTTTCTCCCATTCCAGTTCAGGCGCTGGAGATGATCCGGCACGAACAGAGTGCACGTTCGTCAAGCCATATTGAACGAACTTCCTGTCCGGAGAGATTTCTCCAGAATCTGCAAGCCTTGGGCGATGGTTATCTTGGGCTCGTAACCTAAATCCCGCTTGGCTGCTGAAATGTCATACCAGTGGGCGGTGGCGAGTTGTTTAGCGACGAAGCGGGTCATCAGGGGTTCATCCTCTCGCTTCAGCGCCCGCCAGATGATTTCCATGACGAAACCGATAACATAGGCGGCTTGCGGCGAGATGGATTTCTCGCAGGGCGGCAGCCCCCCGGCCTTCAATATCCCATTGATCAGTTCCCGCTGCGGGATGGGCTCGCCCTGCGTGATGAAGTAGGCCTTGCCTGCGCAGTTAGCGCCCGGAGCCACGCGGTCCAGGGCCAGCAGATGGGCGTCGACGGCATTGTCGATGAAGACTGAGTCGATTCGCTTCAGGCCCCTTCCGACCAGCCGTAACCTTCCCGCTTTTCCGCGCGCCAGGATACGAGCCGTCAATTGCGGGTCATCGGGCCCCCAAATGAGGTGTGGCCGGAGGATCACCGTCCCAAGTTCCGGCCCGTTGGCGGCAAGGATCAGCCGTTCGGCTTCAGCCTTGGTCGCCGGGTAGGCCGTCTCGAAATGGGTGGCGAGAGGCACGCTTTCATCGACGCCCTCTACGTCGCCACCGCTGTGGATGACCGATGGCGTGCTGGTGTAGACGAGTCGCCGGATGCCGTTTGCCGCGCAAGCCTCAAGGACGTTGCGCGTGCCCAGCACGTTGGCACGATAGTAGTCCTCGCAGGGCCCCCAGACGCCCGTCTTGGCGGCAACGTGAATCACGGCGTCACACCCCTTGGCCGCCTGGAGGACTGCGTCACGAAGCGCCAGGTCGGCTCGGACGACGTCCACGCCGAGGTTCCGCAGTTCGGGAGAATCCTGTCGCTGCAGTGCGCGCACGGCGTCGCCCCGGGCGACAAGCCGGCGCACCACGGCGCCACCGAGGAAGCCGCTGCCGCCGGTAACCAGGATCAAGAAAGTTCCCCTTGCGCCCAGACCGTCAGTTTTTCGCGACCGATCTTGGCGTTATGACGGATGTCCACGGGAAAGCCCGGGTGGATCAGGAAATGCGAGATGCCTCGGGTCGGTGCGAATTTCGCGCCCATTACCTTCAGTGATTCAAAGAAGTCTTGCCCAGTCAGGACAGCCCCGGGAGGCGCTTCCTGATCGAGTTCGATGCAAACAACCGGAACGAGTACGCCACCGATTGTTGCGCCCACCAGGGCTGTACGAAAGACTCCTGCATGCGTGTTGAAAATTTCTTCGACCGGTGCTGAAAAAAGTGTTCTGTCGGCCAGTTCCAGGCGATGCGATTTGCGCCCGCAGAACCACAGCCGCCCTTCGGCATCGAAGTAGCCGACATCGCCCATGCGATGCACGGTCTGGCCTTGCCGATCGATCTTGGCCAGCCGGGTCGCTTCGGGGCGGCCGAAATAGGCGGTGGTCACGGTGGGGCCGCGCACGGTGATTTCGCCCACTTCGCCGACCGGCATCTCCCGCACATGTTTCCATTCGGTCAAGGCGGTGTCGGTGATTTCAATGATCCGCACATCGTTCGGCGCCACTACGCGACCGACGCAGACTCCGGCTCCGCGGTTCGTCAATTCGCGGGTGTTCAAAAGAATCTCACGACTGCTGATGCTGGCTACGGGCAGGGCTTCGGTGGCGCCATAAGGCGTGAATATTTCCGCTTCGGGCGACAGCATCCGCTGCATCCGTTCCAGGGTTACGGCGGGCACGGGGGCGCCGGCAGACAGAACGCGCCTGACGCTGGGCCAGTGCACGCCATGCGTCACGCCGTGGCGCGCGACGGCGTTCAACAGGGCCGGCGAGGCGAAGACGTTGGTGACTCCCCAGTCGTCGATGGCCGCCCTGATTTTTTCAGGATCGACCTTGGCCGGTCGTGTGAAATCCATGTCCGGCACGATGGTTGTCATGCCCAGCGCGGGGTCAAACAAGGCGAACAAGGGGAAGGTCGGCAAGTCGATTTCACCGGGCTGGATCGCGTAGGTTTCACGGATCATATCGACCTGGGCCATGAAGTTGCCGTGGCTGTAGACCACCCCTTTGGCGATGCCGGTGCTGCCACTGGTGAACAGGATCGCGGCTGTTTCATCAGCCCGGGTGTCTTCAAGAAACGGGCCGCCGCCCTGGCCCGAAGCGCTGACCCTGGCGAGCGTCGTCCCTCCCCAACACCAGCGGGTTCCCACGGTAACGAGGTGACGGATGGTGCTGCGTCCCCATCCGAGCAGAATCCGCGCTGCATGCGCCGCAGGAATGCCGATGAAGGCCTCCGGCTCCACTTCGGCAAGACAGGCCTTGAGCTGTTTTACGCCAAGGCCGGGATCAATCATCACCGGCACGATGCCGGCCTTGAACAGGGCAAAGGTCAGGGCGAAGAATTCCAGGCTAGGCTTGACCATCAACACGGTGCGCATGCCTCGGGTCAGTCCGTACGCCTGAAGGCCCCGGGCGATTGCATCGCTCTGTTCGTCCAGTTGCTGATAGGTCAGGCGGGCGTAGGCGCGGCTACCATCGCTGTCATGCCCCTGAGGGAAAACTACCGCCAGCGTCTGCGGCTGCAGACGGGCCATTCTGGGCAAGGCTGCAGCGATATTGCAGAGGCCGGAATAACGGGCATCGGTCATGCGGACCGCTCAGAGGCTGTGAACAAATCGAAAACCCACCGCAGAGTCACGGAGGCGCAGAGAAAACGCAGAGAAAACCAAATGTTTTAAATGGGTTTCTCTGCGAAACCTCTGTGCCTCTGCGCCTCTGCGGTGAGGTGTAAGTGTTGTTTTCACAGCATTTTAGGCGCGAATGAAATCGGAGATCAGAGGAATGACTTCTTCGGCAGCATCTTCCAGTACGTAGTGGCCGGCGTCGGCCAGGAGATGTACCTTGGCCCGAGGGAGAAATTTGCGCCATTGGCGCAAAAAGGTTTCATCGAACACGAAGTCCTTGCCCCCCCAGACGATCATGGCCGGCGTGGCACTGAATCGATGCAGATTCGCCGCTACGTCCTCGACCAGTGCGAATCCGGCGTCGTTTGGCCCCAGCGGGATGTCCTGTACGAAACGCAAGGTGGCGATGCGGTTTCCCCAGGAATCATAGGGAGCCCGGTAAGCCCGTGAGATTTCGGGACTCATCTTGCTTCGCGTGCAGCCCACTTTGCTCGCCCCCCACGAGAAGGCGTTGAATCCGCGCACAAGAAATGCGCCCAAGTGTGTTCGGGTCAGTCTCAGCAGTCCGGGAAAGGCTTTATCCTTGGGCAAGGGAAAAGCGCCGGTGTTCAGGATGACAATGCGTGCGACCTGTTCCGGGTGTCTGACCGCCCAGCCAAAGCCGATCATTCCGCCCCAGTCGTGCACGACCAGCGTCACGGGTTCGGTCAGGTTCAGGCTATTGAGCAGTGCTTCGAGATCGTCGATGCGCTGCGCCAGGGTGTAGGCGTAGGTCTCATCGCCGGGCTTGTCGGACAAACCCATGCCGATATGGTCAGGCACGATGCAGCGTTGCGTGCCTGACAGGGCACGCACCAGATTTCGGTAGTAGATGGACCAGGAAGGGTTGCCGTGCAGCATGAGGACAGGCGCGCCCCGGCCTTCATCGAGGTAGTGCATCCGCAGGCCAGAGCCGCGGTCGAAAAAGTTTGACTTGAAAGGGTAGAGCGCCTGACTTACCACTCTCACCAGATGACCTCGGCCATGCTGCAGTTCAACCCGGAGCCGATGCCCATGAGGGCGACACGGCTGCCCTTTTGAAGACGCCCGCTTTCAGCGGCCTTGGAGAGCACAATAGGCACGGAGGCTGGGCCGATATTGCCGAATTCAGGGTAGATGGCGAGGAACTTTTTGGTGTCGAGTCCCAGGGTTTGGCAAAGGTTGGCGGTATGGATGCCGCTGACCTGATGCAATACATACTCATCGACCTGATCGACGCCATCTTTCACCCAGCCAAAATGTGTTTTAGCGGTGTTGAAGGTATTGGAGGCAAGTTCAAGGCCAGCCACCAGGAGGGCCTTGGCATCGGTGACCATGTGGTCAATCTGGCCACGACACAGTCCGCTATGTTGTGTGGCGGCGCGATTGACGATTCCGGTGAAGCGATGGCCATTCGGTGCCAGGTCGGTGCGGGCGAGCACCATGGCGACAGAGCCCGAACCCAGGGTCAAGGTGGCGAACTGGTCGGAAAACTCCTTGGCCGTGGTTTCATGGCGCTGCAGGCGAGCAATGGTGGCCTCCTGCACGAAGCGGGCACTCTCGCCGTCAACGATCAGGCCGTAATCGATCAGGCCACGCTCGATCATGTTGCCAACCACCTGCATGCCGCTCAAAAAGCCCAGGCAGGCATTCCCCAAGTCGAAGTTCAGGCATTCGGTGGACAACCCGAGCCGATCATGTACCAGGCAGGCGGTAGAAGGTTCGATATAGTCGCGGCACACCGAGGTGTTGACGATGATACCGATGCGCGATCGATCAATGCCGCAGTCACGAAGCGCCTTTTCCGCTGCCAGGGCGGCGACATCGCTGGGTTGGACGTCTTTATCCCAATAACGCCGGGCCTCTATACCGGAAGCGTACTCCAGAACCTCAAGGGGTATCCCGAGTCGTGCAAGGGTCTGGGCAAATTTTCGAGTCAGTTCGGAAGACGTAATGCGGTGAGGTGCATCTATGTGCGCGAGACTTGAAATTGAAACGTTTTGGTATTGCATTGGCCATCCAGGGAATCAGAACTTCAATGCCCACTTCGATCAGGGGCAGCGGTGTAAGGGGGAACGTAAGGACAGCTACGCCAAAAATCTTGGCAGGAGTATCGCCGAATCTCCCCTTGGCAGTCAATCGCACCGCATTATGACGGTTTCAGCGCTCTATTTCACACCGCCACGGCGCCCTAATGTCAGCCTAACCATATTTTGCACATTTCCCCTCTCCCGCAAGTGGGCGAGGGGGGAAACCAGTGACGTGCTACAGGTCTTTCGGCAGCGCGAATACCACGCCTTCGGAGCGCTGCTCGAGTTGCCCCGAAACCTGGCCGCCGAGCTCGACCAGGCGCTGAATTACGCCTTGCACCAGCACTTCAGGCGCTGACGCGCCGGCTGTGACGCCAACACTGCGGCAGTTCGCCAGCAGCGAAGCATCTATATTGCCGGCATCGTCGATCAATAGCGCGCGGGCGCCCTGATTCTCTGCAACTTCACGCAAGCGATTGGAATTGGAACTGTTTATCGAACCGACCACCAGCATGACTTCAACCTTTCGGGCGATGATTTTTATCGCATCCTGGCGGTTCTGCGTGGCGTAGCAGATGTCATCCTTCCTGGGCCCGGTGATGTTCGGAAAGCGTGCCTTCAGCGCGTTGACGATGGCCGTGGCGTCATCGACGGATAGCGTCGTCTGGGTAACGAAAGCCAGGCGGGGTTCCTCGCCTGGCGCACTGCCATCTGCGCTACCACCGGCGCCGACTTGCAGCATGGAAACGTCGGCCACGCATTCCACCAGGTACATGCCGCCGTCGGCCTGGCCCATCGTACCCTCGACTTCAGGGTGCCCCTTATGGCCGATCATGATGATTTCGTAGCCTTGCTGGCGCAGACGCGACACTTCGAGATGAACTTTGGTGACGAGCGGGCAGGTGGCGTCATAAACATTTAGATTGCGCGCTGCGGCGAGTTGACGAACCGATTGGGGTACGCCGTGCGCGCTGAAAATCAGGGTGGCGCCATCGGGAACCTCGGCGAGGTCTTCGATGAAGATGGCGCCCTTGGCCTTCAGGTCGGCGACGACATGGCGGTTATGCACCACTTCGTGACGAACATAAACAGGGCGGCCAAAGCGCTCGAGGGCGCGTTCGACCATGGCGATGGCGCGTTCGACACCGGCACAAAACCCGCGCGGGTTAGCTAGAACAATATCCATGTCTTTAGTCCGGTAAGCTCGTAGGGGCACGGCGCGCCGTGCCCCTACTCTGTTAAACCACGAAGAGCACGGAGAGCACGAAGAAAAACAAGGTGTTATGAATATACACAGGCTCGCCCAATAGGTTATCTGTCAAAGCGTATTAACTCATTGCTTCTCTTCGTGTGCTTTGTGAACTTCGTGGTTAATTACGGTTTCTAGATTAACAAATGGCTGCAGAGCTCGAAAACCGCTCAGCCTGGTCTGCAAAACTCCACATAGTCTACAGCGTTTGCTTTCATCCCGCTTTGTCTTTGCTGGCTCGACAAGGCAATGGCGGTACTGATGCAATGTGATCCAAACCTCTGCCACTGAAACTGCCAACGAGCACCGTCATCCTGTAACGCGGGTTTGACATCGAGGCACACCTGGCCCGGTTCGAAGCGGAAGGCGAAACCGTCGAGCGGGAGCGCCAGCCCCATGCCGCGCGCCTTGATGTAGCTTTCCTTGAGCGTCCACAGAATGACTGCGCGCTGTGCCTGATCCTCGATTGGCAGCGCTGCCAGCTCGACCAGTTCTTGTGGCGCGAAAACCTCAGGTGCCAAAGCCAGCAACCTGGGTGCGCGAGCGAATAACTCGGTATCCACGCCAACCTCATTTTCCGTGGAAACGAGGCAGACCACCAAGCCGTCGGTATGCGAAACATTGAAGTGAATCGGCGCAGACATCAAGACCGAAGCAAGCGCCGGGCGTCCCCATTCGTTGCAGACGAACTGCAGAGCTTGCGGCGCCACGCCCAGCGCCTCGCCCAATACGGTGCGCACCAGCACGCGGGTCACCAGATATTCGTGCCGCTTGGCTGGCGGAATGAAGCGTTGTTGCTGCGCGCGCTCCTTGGCGTTGAGCAGCGCCAGCGCGGCAGGAGTTGCCTGAAAAGTCTCCGGGCGCACCCACCATAGCCGGGCCGCCATGCGACTAGCGCAGCCCCTCGACGGCCGGGCCGTGAGGGCCGAACAGGCGCTTGGCCAACCGCCCCAGCCATTGCGAACGAGCGTCGGCGGTAACTTTCAGTTTCCCAGCGCGAGCGCCATTGAGCAGATCCCTGACGGCTGCCCCTGGATTTTGCAGTCCAGCCAGTGTGGTGAACAGCACGGCATCTTCCAGGCTGGCGCCGGTGTGAGCACGCCACGCCTCAACCTCGGCGCCGAATTGGGCATCGCCCGGCAGCGGCGTTTCGGTCGAAAGCTCGGGCCCGAGCGTATTCATGGCGGCAAGCACCACGTCCTTGCGCGCCTTGAGCGGCAGCTTCGCCAAATCCTCGGGGAGCAGCGGGCTACCCAGCCAGTAATCCTGTCGACCATAGCCAAGCGGGAATTCAAGACGTTGCTCAAGCGGCGCGACCGGCAAACCGCCAACCAGACGCACCGGAATGATCGGCGCGCCGATGGCCAGCGCCATGTCGATGAAAGTGCTGCTCATTTTCATGACTGGGGAGCGGCAGGCCAGCGAACGCGTTCCTTCGACATGCACCATGACGCTCTTGCCGCGTTCCTTCATCGCCACGCCGAGTTCGCCGACGATGCGCAACAGCGATTCCTTGTCGTCACGATCGAAGAAGGTGATGACGCCCGGATCGACGACGCCGGGGTAGGAAAAGTTGTGCGCGATCAGCGTTCCGAGCCAGCTCGTTCGATGTTCGGCTTTGGCCAGCGTCACGGTCGGCGTTTTGCTCAGCGCCGAAATCAGCAGGCTGAAAAGCAGCGATTCAACGCCGACCTGATGGTTGGTCAGATAGAGGCAACTGCGCCCCTGTACTTTGGCGAATCCCGCCGGGTCGGCCAGCACCACGTCGCCGACGAAACGCTCGACGAGGCCGTAATAGAGGTCTTCCACCGGCCACTTGCCAACCCCGAAATGCTTGCTCCACCAGGCGCGCACGGCGGACAGATCCTGCACTGGCGGCGATGCATCGGCAACCCGAACGTCGTCGCCGACGCGCGTTACCTGCAACGGATGCAAACGGAGTGGACGAATCGCGGCGCGTGCGCCATTCGGTTCAACGCTGACGCTAGCCGCATGAACAAAAGCGCGCCGTGCGACGTGCTCCTTCTGTGCGACTTCGGCGACCAGATCGGCGCGCCGCTCCGGCGGTACGTCATAGATGGCGGCTACATTGCCCGGCAGCCAGTCACTCTGGCGCAATACCTGCGCGCTGAGTTCGGTCGTCGTGCCATCGAAGGTCGACAGTGCGATGCCGGGAACGTACTGGCGATCGCGCAGGAAGCTGCGCCGCTGTTCACGCGGCGCGGCACCGATCGGGCCACGCGGCAACAGCACCTCGACCAGGCGGAAGTCGAGCAGCACCTTTTCATCCTGGATCAGTTGCACGTCGAGCATCGGGAAGCGGTCCTCGCCGTCAAAGCCGGCGAAGCGGGCCTCGACGCGCAACTCGCCGGAATCCGGCAGCGCTGCATAGCGATTCAGTTGCTTGATCCGGTACGGATAGCCGACCACGTTGTTCGGGATGCGCTCCGACCAGCGCGACAGGCCATCGTGCGGCAGGCCGTGTGTTGCCGCATCGAGCAGTCCCTGATGCAGCGCGCCACGTGGCACGCTGCCTTTCTCTGCCTGCAGCAGCGCCGACGAACCCTTCGGCCCGACTTGCAGCGACGTCAGGTACTGGAAAGCCGGCCCGTGAAACAGTGCGCCCGAAGCGTAGGGGTCAGCCTCATCCACCAAACCGTCGAGCGTTGCGAACGGTTTTGGCGACGGCGGGGCATCACCCAACACGACCCGACCACTCGCTACCGACTCGAAACGCGACAGCGCCGAATTCGGCGACTCCCGCCACGCCAGCAAAGTAACGTCGCGCTCGGCGCCGCTGCCGCTGACCTCGGTGCGCAAACGCTGCGGGCCGCCCGAGAACGGCAACCAGCGATGCACCTGCACGTCGTGCAGCGCGCTCACGGGCTTACCGGTCGCTGCTTCAGCCGCAGCGACCAGCCGATCAACCATCGACATCATCGGCAGCGCCGGCAAGGTCCACGTCGGGCAATGATCGAGCAGCCAATGATCGCGCTGCGGGTCAAGCGTTTCATCGCCGGGCTGCTCTACCCATGCCCCACCCCCGTAGGGGCACGGCGTGCCGTGCCCAGGCGTGCCGTGCCCAGGCGTGCCGTGCCCAA
>NZ_JBMOJE010000094.1:0-20811 GCF_049316945.1 Propionivibrio sp.
CCACTGGCACTTTCAAGTTGCCGAATTCATGGTAGTTTCACGGCGCCGCGCACAACTCATACCCGATACTCAGGAGAGTTTTGGCGTACAACAACCCATTGATCCGGATCAGAACATCAAAGGCGGCCTTGCTAACCTTAAGTGGTTGCAGAACCGTTTCGGCGGAAACCAGAAGCTGGTCGCGGCAGCCGACAACGCTGGCGAAGGTACGGTGGAACGTTATGGCGGCGTTCCGCCGTTCCCTGAAACGCAGCACTACGTCCGGCGGGTACTTGACTTCTCGGGAGTCGCCCGAATAACCACGCCACAAACGGGGAATGCCAGATGATTTCTCTTGGTTTTCCTTGGTGTGTACCTCGCCACATTTCTGCTACGATAAATATCAAGGAACATCGTTGCCTGAGTTCATCAGACAGTAACCTGATAAGAACGCAGGATTACCGTTGATACGTTATCGGAACAAATTTCGGGTTTCTTTGCGACAAGGTAATGACTACAGTTGAAGAGAGGTTCAGTTCATGGAAGACGAAAAGCAATCTACCATCACAAGACTGCTGAAGATCATGGATAGCAGCCCTGGCTTCGCCGGCTTGGGCGCATCGGTTCAGACTATCAGCCGCCTTGGCGATGATCTTGACGGTGGCACGCGTGAAATTACCGCCACCATCCTGCGTGATGCAGCGCTAACCTCGAAGCTGTTGCGAATATCGAATTCGAGCCGCAATGCGCGTGGCGGTCGCAATGTCTCAACCATCGATCAGGCCTTGATGGTTCTCGGGCTGAATACTGTTAAGTCTGTCGCCCTGTCGTTGGCCCTGCTTGGCTCCCTGTCGAACAAACCCCAGTCAAATCAGTTGCACGCCGAAATCGTTGCCGCTTATTTCTGCGGCACTCTGGCCTGCGAAATCACCCGGCTCAACGCACCGCGCTTCAGTGCCCAGGAAGCCCAGGTTTGCGGCCTCATGCAAAATCTTGGCCGCATGATGGCAACTTATTATCTGTATGAAGATATCGAGCGGAGCCGCGCACTTCAGGCCGAGAAAAATATTACCGAAGACGAAGCTGTGCTGGAGACACTGGGCATCAGTTTCGATAATATCGGCGCCGCCATCGCCCGCCATTGGTGCCTTCCGGATGTTCTCCAGAACAGCCTGGCGCCTGATATCGGCAAGGCCCCGCCGCGCGTTGCAGCCAATGCGCTGACATGGCACCAGTTGTGCTCCTCGTTTTGTCGGCGCGTGACTGATGCCCTCTTCCGCCTGCCGGATAACCGGGAGAAGATCGAGATCGCCCGTGAAATCGAATTTTTCCGGGGCGCCCTTCACCTCAAGGAAGTCGAGATCCGTGAGTTGATCGACAAGTGCCTGCTCGACACCGATGCCCTTCTTGCCGAAATAGCCTTCCCCAGCAATGTGGATCAGGCCCGCACACTGTTACGCAAAGCCTCCGAGCGGGTGTTGGACATGCTCTCGTCAGGTGATCGCCTGACTCAGGATAGCAACAGCATTGGCGGACGAACCCCGGTTGAGGTGATCCAGCAAGTTCTGCGCCTCATTCACGATAAATACAATTTTGACCACACCCTGATTTGCCTGCCAGACAGTTCGTCCGGCCTGATTGCGATTGCCGGGGTAGGGAAAAATGCGAGCCAGGTTACCGCAAAATTCCGCTGTTATGGTCCAAAGCCGGATCTGTTCCGTGCCATCATGGCGCGCAAAACCGACATGTTCATTGCCGATGTTCGCTCGCCAACCTACGTGAAGCTGGTTCCAGAGTGGTATTCCGAGGTGGTCGGTGCCCGATCTTTTGTAATGCTCCCCCTCCTGAGCGAAGGAAAGCTCTTGGGCATGATCTACGCCGATTATTCGGAGCTGCATTCCAGCGCGCCGCAGGAACTGGCGGAAGGAAGCATGCTCGAATGGCGCGACCAGTTGATCCAGGCGCTACAGTCGGGAAGCTCGAAAACTTCGTAGACTGCTCTCAAAGACAATTCAGTTCAGATCAATCGCGTAACGCTTGAGATCGTCAAGGCTGACGATCTCAAGCGATGCTTCGTTGCATGCACTGAGCACGACGCGCGGCGCCTTACCGGCCTGCAAGGACTCTCGCCAGCGAGCAGCGCACAGGCACCAGCGGTCGCCGGCAGCAAGCCCGGGAAAGTCAAATTCAGGACGGGGTGTAGAGAGATCGTTGCCGCGCGCCTTGGAGAATTCAAGAAACTCTTCGGTCAGAACCACACAGATTGTGTGGTTGCCAACATCTTCCTCGCTGGTATTGCAGCACCCGTCACGGAAAAAACCGGTCAGGGGTTTGTCGCTGCAAAGGCCAAGCGGTCCGCCGAGAACATTGCGCTGAACGCCTCCGAAATCATCCGGCTTCATGCCACCTCGTCAATCCAGGCTTGCTGGATTGCCTCCAGGATTTTCTCGCCGCAATGTTTGGCTTCGTCGTCAAAATCAGGCAAGGCGATAACCCAGTTCATCAGATCGACAAAGTTGATTTTCAGCGGGTCGACCTCGGGATGAACTTCGGAAAGCTCGATGGCAAGATCGTTGATATCAGTCCATTTCATCCTTGCATCTCCTGTCGCTGAATTTTCTATCTTTTTCCTTCCTTGGTCATGTTGATCGAGTAACGCGGAATCTCGATCACCAAGGGTGTTTCGTTGACGATGGTCTGACACGACAGACGGGAATTCGGTTCCAGACCCCAGGCTTTGTCGAGCAGATCGTCCTCAAGTTCCTCTGAAGGTTCAAGGGCATTGAAACCTTCGCGAACGATGACGTGGCAAGTAGTGCAAGCGCACGACATTTCACAGGCATGCTCGATGGCAATGCCGTTTTCGAGCAGGTTCTGGCAGATGGACTCCCCTTCCCTGGCTTCGATCACGGTCCCCTCCGGGCACAGCTCGATATGCGGCAGAACAATGATCTGGGTCATGCGGGTTCTTCCATGCTCTTCGTTGAATTCGAGTCAGTCTCAAGATCATCGATGGTCTTTCCGGCAAAAGCGCGGCGGATTGATTTATCCATGCGCCGGGCAGCAAAATCCTTGGTCTCAGCCTCGAGATCGTCCATGGCCAGCGTGATATGTCGGCGATTGTCGCCAAGTGCCGAAGTCTGCAACTTGACGATGAAAGCCTCGATTTTTGCCTTTTGTTCTTCTGCCAGCAGATCCCCATCGCTTTTCAGTGCTGACTGAACGGCTTCAATCAGGCGCTGTGCCTCAACCTGCGCTTCCTTCAGCGCACGCCTGAGGGCATCGTCCCTGGTATGCGCCATGGAATCCTTGAGCATGCTGGCGATCTCGTCGTCGGACAATCCGTAGGAAGGCTTGACGGTAACACTGGCTTCGACTCCCGATGTCTGTTCGCGCGCTGAAACCGATAGCAAACCATCGGCATCAACCTGAAACGTCACGCGAATGCGTGCCGCACCGGCCACCATCGGAGGAATGCCCCGTAATTCAAAGCGCGCCAGGGAACGGCAATCGGCAACCAGTTCGCGTTCGCCTTGCACGATATGAACCGCCAGTGCCGACTGGCCGTCCCGGAAGGTGGTGAATTCCTGCGCCCGCGCCGCCGGAATCGTCGAGTTGCGCGGAAGTATCTTTTCGACCAGACCGCCCATCGTTTCAAGCCCGAGCGACAGGGGAATGACATCGAGCAACAGCCAGTCGTCTCCGGCAACGCGGTTTCCGGCCAGCAGATTGGCCTGTGTTGCCGCACCCAGAGCGACTACCTTGTCCGGATCAAGATTGTTAAGCGGTTCCTGCTTGAAGAATTGACCGACCGCGTGCTGTATCTGCGGCATACGCGTGGCGCCGCCGACCATAACCACACCCTTGACGTCAGTAACGGACAAGCCGGCATCACGCAATGCCTTCTTGACCGGCTGAATGGTTTTGGCAACCAGCGTTTGCGAGATCTCGGTAAAGATTTCGGTGGTCAGCTTCAGATCGACCACTTCGCCACTGTTCAGCCGTGCCGTGATCGGCGCGACACCATGGGGCGTCAGGTATTCTTTGGCCTCACGGGCGCGGTTCAGGAGCAGACGGGAATCTTCAATGGATAAGGGCTTGAGTTTGGCCGCTTCGAGAATCCAGCAGAAGATACGCTGATCGAAGTCGTCGCCGCCGAGCGCCGAATCGCCACCGGTAGACAACACCTCGAAAACGCCTTTTGAAAGATTGAGGATGGAAATGTCAAAAGTGCCGCCACCCAGGTCATACACGGCATAAACACCCTCCGCCGCGTTATCCAGCCCGTAGGCAATGGCTGCCGCCGTCGGCTCGTTGAGCAGGCGCAAGACGGAAAGCCCGGCGAGCTTGGCTGCATCCTTGGTGGCCTGGCGCTGTGCGTCGTCGAAATAGGCGGGAACGGTGATCACCGCACCGACCAGTTGACCGCCAAGCGCTGCTTCGGCACGCAAGCGCAGGGTACTGAGAATAGCGGCCGAAATTTCGACCGGGCTTTTGATGCCCGCAACGGTATGCAGACGAACCATGCCCGGAGCGTCTTCGAAATCATAGGGCATCGAGTCGCGATGCGCGATGTCCTTGATGCCGCGCCCCATGAAGCGCTTGACGGAACCGATGGTGTTGCGCGGATCACGCGCCTGCTTGTCCAGTGCATCGAAGCCGACTTCTGCCACACCGTCAGCCGTATAACGGACGACGGACGGCAACAACGGCCGCCCGAATTCGTCATTCAGGACGACCGAGATGCTGTTGCGCACGGTGGCAACGAGCGAGTTGGTGGTACCGAGATCGATCCCGACCGCCAGCTTGTGCTGATGCGGCGCGGCTGACTCCCCCGGTTCTGCTATCTGCAAAAGGGCCATGAACGGTTGATTTCCTAACGTTGTTACTCTTATCGCTCTTCGAGCGCCGCCATGGCGTCGTCGATCTCGAACAGCAGCTTGTCCAGAAACATCAGTCGGCGCACACGGTCAGCCGCCTGCACGTGATCGTGCTGCTCATCAAGCAACATGGCGAGTTCGTCGTAACGTTCGCTTATATCGCGCATCAGACGATGATGCAGATGCTCGAGTTCATGATGTTCGCCGGCTGCGCGTGCTTCCGCTACCGCCTCGCGCCACTCCATCTGATCAATCAGAAAATCCATCGGCATCGCCGTATTGTTCTCGGCACCGATATTCTGGCCGGCAAGGTGCAGCAGATATTTGGCACGCGGCAGCGGTTTCTTCAGCGTCTGGTAAGCCTCATTGATGCGCGTTGCCCACTGCAGCGAAAGCCTTTGATCCGCTTCACCGGCATGAACGAACTTGTCTGGATGCACCTGCGCCTGAATTTCGCGATAACGCGCATCAAGCGCCGCCGCATCGAGCCGGAAGGTTCGCGGCAACTCGAACAGCGCGAAATGATCGTGGTTGAAATCCATGTTCTAGCGGCGCGTGAATGCGCGCATACGGTCAAGCGAAGACCGGGCAAGAAACCGTCCTGCCAGGCCATCAGACATTGAAGCTTTCACCGCAGCCGCAGGCATCCTTGACGTTCGGATTATTGAACTTGAAACCTTCGCTCAAACCCTCACGCGTGTAGTCGAGTTCCGTACCATCAAGGTAAGGCAGGCTTTTCGCATCAATCAGAACCTTGACGCCATGCGACTCAAACTCGACGTCATCAGGCTCGGCAACATCGGCAAATTCGAGTTTGTACGCCACACCCGAGCAACCGCTGGTGCGGACCCCCAGGCGCAGGCCAATACCCTTGCCGCGCTTGACCATGTAGTCGGCAACGTGTTTTGCCGCTTTTTCGGAAAGCGTAACCGCCATTGCAATATCTCCTTCTTTTGTAGATTAACGTGGAAGTCGCGCTAGCGACTCACGAACCTCCCCTCGCCCTCTGGGAGAGGGGGCGGGGGTGAGGGAAACGGGCATGACTTTCATAAATTGGGGCGCCTTGCAAAGCCATGCCCGTTTGTTCCGCGTTACTCGGTGTGCTTCTTTTTATAGTCGGCGACTGCCGCCTTGATCGCGTCTTCAGCGAGGATCGAACAGTGAATCTTTACCGGGGGCAAAGCCAGTTCGTCGGCAATCTGGGTGTTCTTGATAGTCAGCGCCTGATCGATGGTCTTGCCCTTGACCCATTCTGTTACCAAAGAAGACGAGGCAATTGCCGACCCACAGCCATAAGTCTTGAACTTGGCATCCTCGATGATACCGTCCTTGCCGACCTTGATCTGCAGTTTCATCACGTCGCCGCAGGCCGGCGCGCCAACCATACCCGTCGCCACGCCCTGTTCATCCTTGCCGAAGGAACCGACGTTGCGGGGATTTTCATAATGATCGAGAACTTTTATGCTGTATGCCATGATAAATCTCCTTCAAACCGTTATCAGTGCGCTGCCCACTGGACCGTGCTCAGATCGACGCCCTCTTGAAACATCTCCCACAAAGGCGAGAGTTCGCGCAATTTGCCGATCTTTTCGTGCAGCAGTTTTATCGCGTAATCGATCTCTTCTTCCGTGGTGAAACGGCCAAGGGTGAAGCGGATCGAGCTGTGCGCCAGTTCATCATCGCGGCCCAGGGCGCGCAACACATACGATGGTTCAAGCGAGGCCGAAGTGCAGGCCGAACCGGACGAGACGGCCAGATCCTTGATCGCCATCAGCATCGACTCGCCTTCGATATAGGCAAAGCTGATGTTCAGATTGTGCGGAACACGATGCTCCATGTCGCCATTGATGAACACCTGATCGATGTCCGTAAGTCCTTTGAGCAGGCGGTCGCGCAGCATGCGGATACGCTCGTTCTCGACGCCCATTTCTTTACGCGCCAGGCGGAAAGCCTCGCCCATGCCGACGATCTGGTGCGTGGCCAGCGTGCCCGAACGGAAACCGCGTTCATGGCCACCGCCGTGCATCTGTGCTTCCAGACGAACACGCGGCTTGCGCCGGACATAAAGCGCGCCGATGCCTTTCGGGCCGTAGGTCTTGTGGGCACTGAAACTCATCAGATCGACCTTCAGTTTCGCCAGGTCGATCACCACCTTGCCAGTCGCCTGTGCCGCATCGACGTGAAAAATAATTCCTTTCTCGCGACAGATCTCGCCAATTTCGGCAATCGGCTGGATGACGCCGATTTCGTTATTGACGAACATCACCGAAACAAGAATGGTGTCAGGGCGCAGTGCCGCCTTGAAGACATCGAGGTCAAGCAAACCGTTGTCCTTGACATCAAGATAGGTGGCTTCAAAGCCTTCGCGCTCAAGCTCGCGACAGGTATCCAGCACGGCCTTGTGCTCGGTCTTGACGGTAATGACATGCTTGCCCTTGCCCGAGTAAAAGTGAGCTGCACCCTTGATGGCCAGGTTATTCGACTCGGTTGCACCCGAAGTCCAGACGATTTCCTTGGGATCGGCATTGACCAGCTTGGCGACTTCGTCACGCGCCTCTTCGACCGCTGCTTCTGCTTCCCAGCCAAAGGCATGCGAACGCGAAGCGGGATTGCCGAATTTTCCGACAAGATAGGGGATCATTTTTTCCGCGACGCGCGGATCGACCGGCGTGGTTGCCGAATAATCAAGATAGATCGGCAGGTTCAGCATTCATCTGGCTCCGAATTGTTGAATGGTTCATCGTTCATGGGTTAAACCGCAATGGCGGTCAATCGCTGCAATCTGGACACCGTCATCTGCAACGTTTTCAACAAATCATTCACTTGCCCTGCCGTGTTGGCTGAACCCAGGCTGATACGCACAGCGTTGCGTGCCAGTTCCGGTGCCACACCCATCGCCCGTAATACATGCGACGGCTCCGGATTGGCGCTTGAACAGGCGGCGCCACTGGCTAGCGCAAAACCGGCACGGTCCAGTTGACCGACCAAGGTCTCGCCATCCACATCGGGCAGGGAAAAATACACTGTATTCGGCAAACGCTCGGCACCGATACCGAACAGCGTTGCGCCCATTTCACGTAATCCACTTTCTAATTGTCCGCGCAAGGCAAGCAAGCGAGGAGTCTGGTTCGCCGTCTGGCTCACGGCCAATTCGCAGGCGACACCGAATCCGACAATGGCCGCGACGTTCTCGGTTCCCGAACGAAGTCCGCGTTCGTGTCCGCCACCGGCAATCAGCGGTTCAAGCTCAACACGTTTATCGAGCACAAGCGCTGCCGCACCCTTCGGGCCGCCTAGCTTGTGTGCCGAAATGGTTAACGCATGGACACCTGCGGCGTTCAAACTGCGAAAATCAAGCTCAACCTTCCCGACCGCCTGCACCGCGTCGGTGTGAAACCATGCACCAACCGCCCTGGCTTGAGAAGCCAGCGTTGAGATATCCTGCAACACACCGGTTTCATTGTTGGCGAGCATCACCGAAACCAGTTTCGGCTTTTGCGCCATTACTGCCTGATAATTCTGCGCTTCGACCCGCCCGTCGGCATCGACAGCCAGTTCTTGCAGCAACCAACCGCGTCTGGCCAGTTGTTCGGCTGGCTTGATCACACAGGGATGTTCGATTGCACTCACCGCCAGCAGGCCGGGCTTGATGCAAGCCGCGGCACCTTTGATGAACAGGTTGTTCGCTTCCGACCCGCCACTGGTAAATACGACTTCCGTGGAATGTGCGCCAATTGCCGAGGCCACTTTGCTGCGTGCCTCGTCGATCGCCCGCCGCGCCGCCCGACCGTACTCATGCCGGCTAGATGCGTTGCCGAACTGCGCTGAAAGCCAGGGCAACATCGCCTCCAGCACCAGCGGTTCAAGCGGGGTGGTCGCGTTGTGATCGAGATAGACCGGTGCAAACATGGTTTTCAGGCAAAAGCCGCCATTGTCTTGGCGCGCGAACCCGACCGACTCCGCCGCGCATCCTTGAGAACCGACACATCACCACCCATTGCCGTTATTTGCTTATCGACAAGATCGGCCAGCGTAACCGAGGTCAGATACTCGTACATTTTGGTATTCAGCGTGGCCCACAATTCGTGGGTCATGCAACGTTCATCGTCCATGCAATTTTCTTTACCACCACACTGGGTTGCGTCAAGCGGTTCATCGACGGCTCGAACGATGTCAGCGACGGTAATCTGCAGCGCAGGTCGTGCCAGGCAATATCCGCCTCCGGGACCACGCACGCTATCGACCAGGCTGTAGCGGCGCAATTTGCCAAACAATTGTTCAAGATAAGAAAGCGAAATCTTCTGCCGCTCGCTGATACCGGCCAGTGTCACCGGGCCGTCACCACTGCGTAGCGCCAGATCAATCATCGCCGTAACCGCAAAGCGTCCTTTGGTTGTCAGTTTCATAGTACCTCCTTGTTAATACTTGATTAGTTCTGTCAACTAAGAAAAAAGTTCCATAAATTAGTCAACTATTTTACTCAGGTATTTTGGATCGAACTTGTCAGCCGTTGCCAGTTCGTCTTCAACGCTGACGCCGCTACCTTCAAGTTTCCTGAGCAGTATTTCGATTCTGCGGTCGGTTTCTACCGCATGGTCAAGCAAGCCATGAATGGCCTTGGCCAGGGGGTCGTCCTGATTACCCGCCAGGGCGTAGGCCGAAAAACCCATCTGACCGGCCTTCTCCTCACGCTTTTGCGCCTGTTCGGTATCGATGATGCGCGCCGGATTGCCAACCGCCGTGGTTCCGGCGGGAACGTTCTTGACCACCACGGCGTTGGAACCAACCTTGGCTCGGGCGCCAACGGTAATCGGCCCGAGCACTTGCGCCCCGGCACCAATTACCACGCCATTTTCCAGCGTCGGGTGGCGCCGGCCCTTGGTCCACGACGTACCACCGAGCGTTACCCCGTGATAAAGCGTCACATCGTCACCAACAACTGCCGTTTCGCCAATCACCACGCCCATGCCGTGGTCGATGAAAAAGCGCCTTCCGATAGTTGCTCCCGGATGGATCTCAATCCCGGTAAGGAAACGCGCCAGATGGGAAACCAGGCGGCCAAGCCAGAGAAACCGATGCATCCAAAACCAGTGCGACAGGCGATGCATGATCAACGCATGCACGCCCGGATAGCAGGTCAGCACCTCCCATGCCGTACGGGCAGCGGGATCACGGTCAAAAACCGAGCGGATGTCTTCGCGCAGGCGGCTAAACATTGAATGGATTCTCCATAGTTCTCAAATGGACAATTTTATAATACCCGACTGTTTTAATCAACATTCTCGATCGAAATTTTCAATCGAGTTTCACGGCCTGATCTTTATTGGCCGATCTTTTTTTCCACGGCGTCGAGGATGCCGCGCAGGATGTTGATCTCGTCGCGCTCCAGTTCAGAACGTCCGAAAAGGCGGCGCAGCTTGGGCAACAGCCGCTTTGGCTGCTGCGGATCGAGGAATTCGGTGGCGATCATGATACGTTCAAGATGCGCGTAGAAGCGCTCGATATCATCATTGGTCGCTAGCGGCGAAGCAAATGGAATGGCCTTGGTGACTACCGGAGGACTTCCGTCAAAAGCCGCCAGACGAAGTTCATAGCACAGCAACTGAACCGCCGAACCAAGGTTGAGCGAGGTGTATTCAGGATTGGCGGGAATGAAGACGGTGCGCTGGCAACGCTGCACTTCGGCATTGGATAGCCCGGCAGTCTCGTTGCCAAACACCAGCGCCACGTCACCACCGGCAGCCAGGGCCAGAACTTCGGGTGCCGCCTGCCGCGCCTGCATCGGTTCCGGGCCAAGGCTACGCTGGCGCGCTGAAATGGCGACAGCGAAAACCGTATCGGCCAAGGCGGCGTCAAGACTCTGGCAAACCGTCGCTCGTTGCAGAATATCGTCGGCGCCGACGGCACGGGTCACCGCTTCGGCATCCGGGAAGCATTTGGGATTGACCAGCGTCAGCCGCGATAGCCCCATCGTTTTCATCGCCCGCGCCGCTGCGCCGATATTGCCTGGATGGCTGGTATGCGAAAGCACGATGCGGATTCTGTCGAGCCGGCTATCCCGAGGCAACGCTGGAGAATGAGACGCAGAGGGCAGGTTCATATTAAAATGTGCGATTCCACAAACGAATCGGGCGGAACCAGCAAGCACTGGCCGCCCATCGGATTTCTAAAAGACACTTCATGCATCCAGCTCTGAATATCATGGTCAAGGCAGCACGCGCCGCCAGCAAGATCATCAACCGCGCCTCGCAAGATATCGAACACCTCAAGATTTCGACCAAGCAGCAAAACGACTATGTCACGGAAGTCGATAAAGCCGCTGAAGCCGCCATTATCCAAGTGTTGCGTGAGGCATATCCAGATTACGGGATTTTAGCAGAAGAGTCGGGGCAGACCGTCGGCGAAGGAGAAGGCAGCGATTACCAGTGGATTATCGATCCACTCGATGGCACCACCAATTTTATCCACGGCTTCCCGCAATACGCTGTATCAATTGGCCTGACTTACAAAGGGCAACTCAATCAGGCGCTTGTTTACGACACCACGCGCAATGAAATGTTTACCGCCAGCAAGGGCGGCGGCGCCTTTCTGAACGAACGCCGGATTCGTGTCACCAAATGTCTGAAACTGGAAGACGCGCTGCTCGGCACTGGTTTCCCCTACCGCGTTTTTGAACACTCCGACGCCTATATGAAGATTTTCAAGGAATTCACCCAACGCACCTCAGGCATGCGCCGTCCGGGAGCTGCCTCGCTCGACCTGGCCTACGTGGCCTGTGGTCGCCTCGACGGCTTCTGGGAATTCGGCCTGGCGCCCTGGGATATCGCCGCAGGATGCCTGCTCATCACTGAAGCAGGCGGTCTGGTCAGCGATCTTTCAGGCGGCGAAAGCTACATGAAGACCGGCAACCTGATCGCCGGCACGCCGAAAATCTTCGCGCAGATACTGCAAGTGATCGATGGCTACCGCACGCCTGCCCTGCAGGCCTGATATCCGGTAACAGGCGGTAGAAAGCCGCTCGCCAGCGGTGCTGCTCATCGTTGCCCAGCAAATCCGGCAACCAGCAGTGCTAAGGGATCGCAAAAATGCAAGCATGCCAATTTATTTGCAATTGGTACATCAGTGGTACATCAGTGATTACCAACTCCCTGACCTTTGCCGTTTTCGTATCGCTCCGCTATCGCCATTGAAAAACCGTGCCCGGGAACTACTGGCCATTTGGCATTATCGAAGTCAATTTCGCATCATTGAATCAAATTGATATGGAACAATCCGCGTACGTGAGAAAGGAAATAGCCATGGATATTCAACTGGCTCAATGGTCGGAGAAACTCGTTTTCGGCCTGCCCATGATCGACAGCCAGCACAAACAGTTGTACGACCTGGCAGGCACTTTCGCCGGCAACGGCGACCAGATCCGTGTGATGAAAACCCTGGTCATGCTCAACAACTATGTGAAGGATCATTTTGGTGCGGAAGAGCAGATGCTCGAAGCGCTGAAATACCCGGACCTGGCCGCGCACAAACTGCTACATGCCCAATTCAAGGACCTGTTGATCAAGTTGCTCGATGACGCCAGACAACTCTCTCTCGACGAGATTGCCAGCAAAGTTCAATACTTGATCTACGGCTGGTTCTCCAACCACATTTTGCAGGTGGATGTAGCGTATGTTCCTTGGGTGCGCAGTCACACCCCGCAAACACAGGACTGAAGAACGCTGCTACCGGCCGCACTAACAGGCGATCTGCGAACACGATTGCCTGCGAGCCAATGAATACGCGGCGATTCAGGCATGTGGCCTGAAGATCGTTTATCCATAAGGCTTTCAGGCTATTGAAGGGAATATGTTCAGGCCCATGGCGCACCGATCAACCACGCCTGGATGATGCCGCCGTCAGAGCGACGTAGCACCTTACTCGCTTAGCCTGCCCCGCTCTTCAACCACCCGCACTGCTTCGCCCTCGATGATCTCGCCGCCCGAACCGGGCTCGGAAGCCTGGTGTTGATTTGCCTGCGCGCCCATCTGTGCATTGATCTGCTCACGTATCTGCTTGCGCAAGGCACGCGTCTTCCACCAGAAATAGAGCCAGAAGACCAGGCCGGCAACCGCGACAACGGCAAAAAATACCAGCGAGAACATGAAGGCCGTTGCCAGCACCAGCAAACCGACAATGATGGTCAGGATACGGGCGAGAACGCCCCTGGGTGGCCGGCTTGCCGCTTTAAAGTTGATATTCATCGTCTGCTCCTGTACCGGCCATCGCCATGTCGACGGCCTTTTTCGATAATTGTGAGGCGAACAGCTCGATGAAATCGTATTCGTACTGGCGGATGTAAGTGCCTCGCCGCAAGCCGATACGTGTCGTATTCGAGCCGAACAGATGACCGACGTCCACCGCCTGCAAACCTTGGTCGCGCACCGGGTCATAAGCCATGCGGGCGATGATGCCGAGCCCGAGTCCGAGATTCACGTAGGTTTTTATTACGTCGGCGTCAATGGCCGCCAGGATGACATTAGGTGTCAGTTGCGCACGCTCGAAAGCCTTGTTGATGAGCGAACGGCCGGTAAACGCCGGATCGTAGGTAATCAGTGGCCAACGCACCAGTGAAGCGAGCGTAATTGACCGCTCGGCAAGAATGGGATGCCCGTCCGGCGCGATAACGCAGTGCCCCCACTGGTAGCAGGGCAGCATGACAAGTTGTGGATACTGGTCGAGGGCTTCGGTGGCAATGGCGATATCCGCCTCGCCCTTGAGCGTCCATTCGGCAATCTGGGTCGGGCTACCCTGATGCATCGAAAGACGCACCTTCGGATGACGCTCGATGAAGCTTTTGACCACCAGCGGCAAGGCATAACGCGCCTGGGTGTGGGTGGTGGCGATCACCAGACTGCCGGAATCGCCACCGGCGTACTCTTCGCCCACACGCTTGATGTTGTCTGCCTCGCTCAGAATGCGCCCGGCAATTTCGAGCACCCGCTTGCCTGGTTCCGTTATCGCCGTGAGTCGTTTACCGTTGCGTTCGAAAACGACCACGCCCAACTCGTCCTCAAGCAGCTTGATCTGCTTGGAAACGCCGGGTTGCGAGGTGTAAAGCACCTCGGCCGCCTCCGAAACGTTCAGTCCACAACGAGCTACTTCGACGAGATAACGCAATTGCTGTAACTTCATCTGGATTCTTAATAACAAATAGTTCTAACAATCTAACCGAATAGTCTTTTTCGATCAAGTCATCGGCTGATACCATGCGCTCACTTTAGTATTGAAGCGCACCATGGATTGGCTCTATACCCTCTCAGGCTTTGTTGTTGGTGCCATCGTCGGGCTCACCGGTGTTGGCGGCGGCTCGCTGATGACACCCTTGCTGGTGTTGCTCTTTGGCATCCACCCGTCAACAGCGGTCGGAACCGACCTGCTCTATGCCGCCATTACCAAAGCCGGCGGCACCACCGTCCATGCCAGGAAGGGGCACGTTGATTGGCACATTACCGGCCTGCTGGCCAGCGGCAGCATCCCGGCTTCCCTATTGACCATCTGGGCGCTGTCGTACCTGCCAAAACAGAGCCCGGCGGTAACCCACATCATTTCGATTTCACTGGGCGTGGCCTTGCTGCTTACCGCCTGCGCAATCATTTTTCGCCAGAAAATCCAGCGCTATGCACTTAATCATGCAGAGGATTCAGCGCATACAAAACTTCAGGCTCCACTCACCGTCGCAATCGGCGTTTTGCTCGGTATACTTGTCACCGTTTCTTCGGTCGGAGCAGGCGCCCTGGGGGTTGCCGCACTGTTTTTCCTGTACCCCAAACTCCCGGCCATCCGTATCGTCGGGAGCGACCTGGCCCATGCTGTTCCGCTAACGCTGATCGCCGGGCTTGGACACTGGGCCATCGGTAGCGTCGACTGGTCGTTGCTCGGCAGTCTCCTGCTTGGCTCCCTACCCGGAATATGGCTCGGAAGCCACGCTTCAGCGAGAGTGCCGGAACGATTTTTGCGCCCCATCCTGGCCTCCATGCTGGTGCTGGTTGGCGGCAAACTGATTACGTTGTAAAGCAGCATAAGAATAAAGGAACACCCATGTATCGCTATGACAGCATTGACCAACAGATCATCAACGAACGCGTTGCGCAGTATCGCGGGCAGATCGAGCGCAACCTGGCCGGCACACTATCCACCGATGAACTGCGCCCCTTGCGCCTGCAAAACGGCCTGTACATCCAGCGCCATGGCCCGATGCTGCGTATCGCCATTCCCTACGGCATGCTGGCGGCGACGCAACTGCGCAAACTGGCTGAAATCTCTCGTCGCTACGACCGCAGTGTCGGCCACTTCACCACCCGCCAGAACATGCAGCTCAATTGGCCGAAGTTCGAAGAGACGCCGGAGATTCTTGGCGAACTGGCGAGTGTCGAAATGCACGCCGTACAAACCTCCGGCAACTGCATCCGCAATATCACCAGCGATCAATTCGCCGGGGTTGCCCCAGACGAGCTGACCGACCCGCGCCCGTATTGCGAAGTGCTGCGCCAGTGGTCAACCTTCCATCCGGAGTTTGCCTTTCTGCCACGAAAATTCAAGATTGCCGTCAATGCGGCGGCTGAGGATCGCGCCGTCATCCGCGCGCACGACGTGGGGCTGGAAGTGGTCATCAGCGAGGCTGGTGAAATTGGCCTCAAAGTTTTTGTCGGCGGTGGTCTCGGTCGCACGCCGGTGATCGGCAAGGTGGTTCGCGAGTACCTGCCACGCCGGCACCTGCTCTCCTATCTCGATGCCGTGCTGCGCGTTTATAACCGCCATGGTCGCCGTGACAACATGTACAAGGCGCGCATCAAGATACTGGTCAATGCGCTGGGCGTTGAAGAGTTCGCGCGTCAGGTAGAAGAAGAGTGGTCGCACCTGAAGGACGGCCCGACGACACTGACCGATGCCGAGTTTGATCGCATTGCCCGGCATTTCTCGCCGCCCGGCTACGATAACCTGCCTGAAGAAGACCTCTCGTTCGCGGCTCACCTCAAGGACGACAAGGCCTTCGCCAGTTGGGTCAAGCGTAGCGTGCATGCCCACAAAGTGCCGGGCTATGCCGCAATCACGCTTTCACTCAAGGCTCCGGGGGTTGCCCCTGGAGACATCACCGACGTGCAGATGGAAGCCGTTGCCGATCTGGCCGAACGTTTCAGCTTTGGCGAACTGCGCATCACCCACGAACAGAACGTGGTGCTTTCCGATGTCAGGAAGCGCGATCTTTACGAGGTGTGGAAAATCGCCCGTACCAATGCACTGGCAACGCCGAATATCGGCTTGCTCACCGACATGATTTGCTGCCCCGGCGGCGACCTCTGCGCGCTGGCCAACGCCCGTTCGGTGCCGATTGCCGATGCCGTGAACAAGAAATTCGACGACCTCGACTACCTCTACGATATTGGCGACGTTTCCCTTAACATCTCGGGCTGCATGAATTCCTGCGGTCATCATCACGTCGCCAACATCGGCATCCTCGGCGTCGACAAGAACAACGAAGAGTGGTACCAGATCACCGTCGGCGGCCAGCAGGGCAACACCACGACGATTGGCAAGGTGATCGGCCCATCCTTCTATGCGGTGGAAGTACCGCTGGTCATCGAGGCGCTGATCAATGTCTATATCGAACAGCGCACCCCCGAAGAACGCTTCATCGACACCTTTCACCGGCTCGGGGTCGAACCGTTCAAGCTGCGCGCCTATGCCGGGCGCGACAAGCGCAGATCACCCAACAGCGCAACAAAAACCGAAGCCAACGACGTTACTACGAAAGTCGCCAATGCCTAAGATCATCAAGAACGACCAAATCGTCGACGATCACTGGCAGATCCTCCGGCTTGCCGAAGACCAGACGGCCGAGTCCGTCTTGCTGGCCGACGACCTGCTCGTGGTGCCGCTCGCCGTTTGGCGCGCCCGCCGTGAGCAACTACTCTCGCGTAGCAAACCTTTTGGCGTCTGGCTGGATAGCAGCGAGGGACCCGAAGCGATCGCCGGCGACCTCGAACACTTTGCCTTCATTGGCGTCAATTTTCCGAAGTTCACCGACGGCCGCAGCTATTCGACCGCCCGCCTGCTGCGGGAACGGTATTCCTATCGTGGCGAAATCCGCGCCCTTGGCGATGTGCTGCAGGATCAACTGTTCTACATGAAGCGCTGCGGTATCGATGCCTATGCGCTACGCGAGGACAAGGATATCGATGCGGCATTGGCCAGCCTGGGCGATTTCAGCGAAACCTACCAGGCCGCCGTCGACCAGCCGCAGCCGCTCTTCCGCCGCCGTATCGCCTAGAGGACAACAATGACTATCAATGTCAATCTTGATGACCCGGCGCTAATCGACGCCCTCGCCGCCAAGACAACGGCAACCCGCAGCCTGCTGCGCCAGATCGCCACCGATTTCTCGCCGGCTGTTTTCGCCAACAGCCTCGGCGCCGAAGACATGGTGCTGACCGACCTGATTGTCGGCGACAAAGTGGCTATCGAAATCTTCTCGCTGGATACCGGTCGTCTGCCGCTGGAAACCTACGACCTGATCGCCGAAGTCAAAAGGCATTACGGCCTGGCGCTCAAGTTGTACTACCCGCGCCACAATCTGCTCGAAACCTACACTCGCAAGAACGGCATCAACGCCTTTTACGAGTCCGTTGATTTGCGCAAGGACTGCTGTTATATGCGCAAGGTCGAACCGCTGGAACGTGCGCTGCTCGGCCAGAATGCTTGGATAACCGGCATGCGGGCGCAACAGTCGGCAACGCGCGACGGCTTGCCGGTTCGCGCTTTCGACGAGATCAACGGTCTGGAGAAATTCAACCCGCTGGCCGACTGGAGCGAAAAGGAAGTGTGGGCGTATATCGCGCTCCACAAAGTGCCGTACAACACACTGCACGACAAGTTCTACCCAAGCATCGGCTGTGCGCCCTGCACACGGGCCATCACCCCCGGAGAAGATGTCCGCTCCGGTCGCTGGTGGTGGGAGAACCCGGAATCCAAGGAATGCGGATTGCATGTTAAAAAAGCTTGAAAGTTAAATGATGACTGCTCAAACGAAACAAACCCAGGCAACCCTTTCCCACCTCGACTGGCTCGAATCCGAGGCCATTCACATCATGCGCGAGGTGGCTGGCCAGTGCAGCAATCCGGTGCTGCTCTTTTCCGGCGGCAAGGACTCGATCTGCATGCTACGGATTGCCGAGAAGGCGTTCCGCCCGGGCAAGTTCCCCTTTCCGCTGATGCACATCGATACCGGTCACAATTACAAGGAAGTCACCGATTTTCGCGACAAGCGTGCCGCCGAACTCGGCGAGCGCCTGATCGTACGTTCGGTCGAAGACTCGATGGCACGCGGCACCGTTGTTCTCAAGTCGGCGGATGAATCGCGCAACAAGCATCAGTCGGTGACGCTGCTCGAAGCCATCGAGGAATTCGGCTTCGACTCCTGTATCGGTGGTGCGCGCCGCGATGAAGAAAAGGCACGCGCCAAGGAGCGCATCTTCTCCTTCCGCGACGAATTCGGCCAGTGGGACCCGAAGAACCAGCGTCCCGAGCTTTGGGATCTCTACAACGCTCGCAGCTTCAAGGGCGAAAACATCCGAGTTTTCCCGATCTCGAACTGGACTGAATTCGACGTCTGGCAATACATCGAGCGTGAACAGCTCGAATTGCCGTCGATCTACTACGCACATAGGCGTCAGATAGTTCGCCGTCAAGGCGGCATGCTGCCAGTCACCGATGTCACGCCAGCCCGGGCCGGCGACACCATCGAAACGGTGCAGGTACGCTTCCGCACGGTTGGTGACATCACCTGTACCGCGCCGGTCGAATCGGATGCCGATACCATCGCCAAGATCATCGCCGAAACGGCAACCACGACCATCACAGAACGTGGCGCCACGCGACTGGACGACCAGACCTCGGATGCGTCAATGGAACAACGCAAGAAAGAAGGTTACTTCTGATGTCCGCCATAGAAAACATTCCTGCCATGGAAATTCAAGACAACGGCCTGCTGCGCTTTCTCACTTGCGGCAGCGTCGATGACGGCAAGAGCACGCTGATTGGCCGCCTGCTGTTCGACACCAAGACGATTCTTGCCGATACCCTGCACGCCATCGAGCGCACCTCGAAAAAACGCGGCATGGAAGCCATCGATCTCTCGCTGCTCACCGACGGCTTGCAAGCCGAGCGCGAACAGGGCATCACCATCGATGTCGCCTATCGCTACTTCACCACCGGCACACGCAAGTACATCATCGCCGACGCCCCGGGGCACGAGCAATACACGCGCAACATGGTCACCGCCGCGTCGACCGCCGATCTGTCGATCATCCTGATCGACGCCCGCAAAGGCGTACTGACGCAGACGCGCCGACATTCCTACCTGACCCATCTGGTCAACATTCCGCACGTCGTCGTTGCGGTTAACAAGATGGATCTGGTCGATTACTCGCAGGAAGTCTTTGAGCGGATCAAGGTCGACTACCTGGCCTTTGCCGCCAAGCTCGGTATTGCCGACGTACGCTTCATCCCGATGTCGGCACTGAACGGCGACATGGTCGTAGATCGTGGCGACCGGCTCGACTGGTATCAGGGGCCAACGCTGATCGATCTGCTGGAAGCCGTCCCCACCTTGCACGCCGACCACCAGGAAAGTTTCCGTTTCCCGGTGCAATACGTCTGCCGCCCGCAGGATTCGGCCAACCCCGAACTGCATGATTACCGCGGCTTCATGGGGCGCATCGAATCAGGCATGGTGGCCATTGGCGATGCCGTTACCGTGCTGCCCGCCGGACGGGAAACGCGCATCAAGGACATCCAGATCAACACCCAATCGCTGCCCCAGGCGTTCGCCGAACAATCCATCACCCTGCTGCTGGACGACGAAATCGACATTTCGCGCGGCGACATGATCGTCAAGACCGGAGAACAGCCGAAAGTCACCAAGCAGATCGACGCCATGCTCTGCTGGCTCTCCGAATCGCCACTCGACCCGCGCCGCAAGTACCTCATCCGCCACACCACGCGCGACAGCAAGGCCATGCTCGCCGGCATCGAGTTCCGCATGGACATCAATACCATGGAACATCAAACCGCCGAAAAACTGGCCATGAACGATATCGCCAGAGTGAGTTTCAAACTGGCCCAGCCGATCTTTGCCGATAGCTATGCCGAGAACCGTGGTACCGGAGCGTTCATCGTCATTGACGAATCGAGCAACAACACGGTCGGGGCGGGGATGATTCTCTGATTTCAGCGCTTTGATTCAGATCACACAAGCGCCCGGCATTCCGGGCGCTTTGCTTTATGGCGCGATACCCTGATGGCGCTTGGCGGTTTCGACGAGGATTTCTTTTGCCATTCTTAGGATATCGATCTGGCGTTCCGCCTGAGGTTGGCTGGCCACAAGTGCATGTTGAGTAAGCGCTCGTCGCCCCCACGTACCCTTACGGCGCGATCTGTTGTAGCACTTCCTTGCGTAGCGGCAACAGCGAATCGATCTGACTGTTGAGACAGGTAGGCAGCTTCTCCAGGGTTTCACGCAGCCAGGCGGGGGGATCAAGCCCATTGAGCTTGGCGGTGGCGAGTAAGCTCTGAATCGCGGCGGCTCTTTTACCAGCCCGTTCCGATCCAACGAAGAGCCAGTTTTTCCTGCCAAGCGCGATCGGCCGAATGATGTTTTCCACCGGGTTATTGTCAATCGGCAAGCACCCGTCTGTGGCGTAGCGGCTCAAGGCCGTCCAGCGCCGGAGACTGTAATCGATGGCTTTCGCCGTTCCCCCGCCATTGGCCACCGTCACCCGAACCCGCAGCAGCCAGTCATGCATTGATTTCAGCAACGGCAGCGCCTCATCCTTGCGCAATTGCGTGCGCGCTGCGACATCAATGCGCTGCTGCAACAACGCATCAGCGGCAGCGAAGAGCAGGGCGATGCCCAATA
>NZ_JBMOJE010000095.1:0-20783 GCF_049316945.1 Propionivibrio sp.
CGCGCCGAAGTCGACGTGCTGACGCTGACCGCCACGCCGATCCCGCGCACGCTGGGCATGTCGCTCGAAGGTCTGCGCGATTTTTCGGTGATCGCCACGGCACCGCAAAAACGGCTGGCGATCAAGACCTTCGTCTCGAATTTCTCCGACGGCATCATCCGCGAGGCGCTGCTGCGCGAATTCAAGCGCGGCGGCCAGGTGTACTTCCTGCATAACGAGGTCGACACCATCGAGAACATGCGCGAGAAACTGACCAAACTGCTGCCCGAAGCGCGCATCCTTGTTGGCCACGGCCAGATGAACGAACGCGAACTGGAGCGCGTGATGCGCGACTTCACGCAGCAACGCGCCAACCTGCTGCTGTGCACGACGATCATCGAAACCGGCATCGACAACCCGCACGCCAACACCATCATCATCAACCGCGCCGAAAAGTTCGGCCTTGCCCAGTTGCACCAGCTGCGCGGCCGCGTCGGGCGCTCGCACCATCAGGCTTACGCCTACCTGCTGACGCACGGCGGTTACAACGAGGATTCCGGACTGACCAAGCAGGCGCGGCAGCGGCTCGAAGCCATTCAATTGATGGACGAACTCGGCGCCGGTTTCTACCTGGCCATGCACGACCTGGAAATCCGTGGCGCCGGCGAAGTACTGGGCGAAAGCCAGTCCGGCGAAATGCAGGAAGTCGGCTTCAATCTGTTCACCGAAATGCTCAACCGCGCCGTCGCCTCGCTCAAGCAGGGCAAGGAGCCGGATCTCACGCAGCCGCTCGGCATCGCCACCGAGATCAACCTGCACACCCCGGCGCTGCTGCCCAACGACTACGCGCCGGACGTGCATGAACGGCTGACGCTCTACAAGCGGCTGGCCAACTGCAATGCCGTCGATGAGCTGGCCGACATGCAGGAAGAACTGATCGACCGCTTCGGCGAGCTGCCACCGCAGGCCCAGTCGCTGCTCGACAGCCATCGCCTGCGCCTGCTCTGCAAGCCGCTCGGCATCATCAAACTGGACGCCACGGCCGAACAGGTCGTCGTGCAGTTCGAACCGAGTCCGCCCATTGAGCCGATCCGCATCATCAACCTGATCCAGAAGGACCGGAACTACAGGCTCGCCGGACAGGATAAACTGGCATTGAAACGACAGTCTCCGACGCTTGCCGATCGCGTTGCCGCAGTCAAAGACCTGATTCACCAATTGACCAGAAAATAGCCACGAGTAGCCATCACATGAACCACTTCGACATCGAAAACATCAACGTTGCCGCCTTCGACCCGATGCCCTCACCGGAAGAAATTCACGCTGAACTGCCGCTGTCGACAATCGCGGCCAAGGCCGTGATGCAAGGCCGTGACTCGCTGCGCAACATTCTCGACCGCAAGGATCATCGCCTGTTCGTGGTCGTTGGCCCGTGCTCGATCCACGATCCGGTCGCCGGCCTCGACTATGCGCGCCGACTGAAAGCCCTGGCCGATGAAGTGGGCGACACCCTGTGCCTGGTGATGCGCGTCTATTTCGAGAAACCGCGTACCACCACCGGCTGGAAGGGTTACATCAACGATCCGGACATGGACGACTCGTTCCACGTCGATGAAGGCATGAAAAAAGCGCGCCGCTTCCTGCTCGATGTCGCGGAAATCGGTTTGCCGGCAGGCACCGAGGCGCTCGACCCGATCTCGCCGCAATACCTCGGCGATCTCATTACGTGGACGGCCATCGGCGCGCGCACCACCGAATCGCAGACACACCGTGAAATATCGTCCGGCCTGTCCACCCCGGTCGGCTTCAAGAACGGCACCAACGGCGACGTCAGCATTGCCGTCAACGCCATCCTCTCGTCGTCCAGGCCGCACAGTTTCCTCGGCATCAACAGCCAGGGCCTCACCTCGATTGTGCGCACGCGCGGCAACCGCTTCGGCCATGTCGTGCTGCGCGGCGGCGACGGCCGGCCCAATTACGATACGGTAAGTGTGAAAATGACCGAACAGGCGCTGCTCAAGGCCAAGCTGCCGCCGAACATCGTCATTGATTGTTCGCACGCCAACAGTTACAAAAACCCGGAACTGCAACCGCTGGTGATGACCGATGTGGTCAATCAGGTACGCCTCGGCAACAAGTCGCTGGTCGGGGTGATGATCGAATCGAACATCGTCGCCGGCAACCAGCCGATTCCCGAAGACCTGACGCAACTCAAGTACGGCTGCTCGGTGACCGATGCCTGTGTCGATTGGGAAACCACCGAACAAATGATCCGCGAAGCCGCGTTGCTGCTGAGCAACGTGCTGCCGAAGCGGAATCTATGAATACCTGATGCGAACCACGGCGACACAGCGAACACGGCGAAATGCCACTGTTCAAGTATTTCCGCCGTGTTCGCTGTGTCGCCGTGGTTCATTACTTTCACTTTTTTATAAACCAAATCCTTCACTATCACGCAGGAGAACCGTTTGACTTCCACCCGTCCTTTGATCCGCCCGTTCACCGGTCTGCGTCCGCGCAGTGAGCAGGCTAGCGCTGTTGCCGCCCCCCCTTATGACGTTCTCTCCAGCGATGAAGCGCGCCAGCGTGCGGCCGGCAAGCCGCTTTCCTTCCTGCACATCTCCAAGGCCGAAATCGACCTGCCGCCGGAAGTCGATCATTACGCACCTGAGGTTTATGCCAAGTCGGCTGAAAACCTCAGGAAGCTGATCGACTCGGGCGTGCTCTTCCGCGATGCCACGCCCTGCTATTACGCTTACCGGCTGGTGATGGGAGCGCATACGCAGAGCGGCCTCATCGCCGCCGCCTCGGTGGCCGACTACGACAGCAACCGCATCCGCAAACACGAATTCACCCGCCCGGACAAGGAAGACGACCGGGTGCGTCAAATTGAAGCACTCAATGCGCAAACCGGCCCGGTGCTGCTTGCCCACCCGGACAGCGAAGAGGCCGAGCGCCTGATCGCCGTCGCCACCAGCGGCACACCGGTAGCCGATGTGACAGCCGAAGACGGCATTCGCCACACCATCTGGCTGATCGATGATGCCGCCGCGATCAACAGCATCGGCGCCGTCATCGGCGCCATGCCCAGCCTCTATATCGCCGATGGGCACCACCGCTCGGCGGCCGCTTCGCGCGTCGCTGCGGCCCGGCGCGGCAAGGGTTGCCCGGAGTCAACACAATCCTCCGAATATTTCCTGGCGGTGATCTTCCCCGCCCGGCAGATGCGCATCATGGATTACAACCGCGTCGTGCGTGACCTCAACGGCCACTCGGTCGAGGACGTCCTCAAGTCGGTCGGCGAGCGCTACAGCGTTACACCGTCGGCCAGCCCGGTCACGCCGGAACGTACCGGCGTATGCGGCATGTATCTCGCCGGGCACTGGTATCACCTGGCCATCCACCCCGAACTGGTGCCGACGCAAGACCCGGTTCGCCGCCTTGACGTGTCGGTGCTCTCCGAACAGATTCTCGACCCGATCCTCGGCATCGCCGACCTGCGCCGCGATACGCGCATCGACTTCGTCGGCGGCATCCGCGGCCTGGGGGAACTGGAACGTCGCGTCAACAGCGGTGAAATGGCCATCGCCTTCGCCATGCACCCGACGCAGATGGCCGAACTGATGTCCGTCGCCGACGCCGGTGAAGTCATGCCGCCGAAGTCGACCTGGTTCGAACCGAAACTGGCTGATGGACTGGTGTCGCACGTGCTTGATTGAAGGAGATACGCCGGGTTACGCAAAAACCGCTAACCCGGCCTACTTAACCAGACATACTGCCTTGCAATGCCCGTAAACAGGCGATCTGCAAAGGCAATGCCTGGTAAGCCGCATGAACATTGGCTCCTGCGGCACAGGGCTTGAAGATGACCTATTTACGAGCCTCTGCAGTCCTCCATACAAAACTCCGGCCAGCGAAAGCATGAGCGAAAACCTGGATCAACTCGGTGGATTCCTGCGCAATCTGGCGCAGGCACTGCATATCAGCGGCATGCCGACGCATGATATCGAGCGCCACCTGAACGCCATCGGACAGCGTTTCGGCGTGCGCGTCGTCTGCTTCGCCGTGCTCACCATGCTGACCCTGAACATTTCTGCCCAAGACGATTCAGAGCATCGGGTCGAGATGCTGCGCCTGCCCTCCTCCGACTACAACATGGCGCGCCTGATCGCGCTGGAAAAACTGATTCGCGAACTGGAAGGCATCAACAGCCTGAGTCGCTGTACAGCGCAACTCAATGACATCATGAGCGCGCCGCCGCTGTGGTCCGGCTGGCCGTTCGTATGCATGGGCTTTCTGCTTTCCGGCTCGGTGGCGGTCCTGCTGCGTGGCGGCTGGACCGAGGTGCTGTGCGGCGGTCTGGTCGGCATGCTGTTTGTCGGCGCCTACCTGGCGCTGGCCCGTGTGCCGCGCCTGGCGCCGGCGACGCCGGTTATCCTGTGCGCCGGAGCGGCCATCTGCGCCCATGCACTCAGCCTCGTTTTCCCTCAGCAGACGCCCTTCATCACCGCCGTGGCCGGCGTTGTCCTGCTGCTCCCGGGTTTCACCCTGACCATCGCCATGTCCGAACTGGCCACGCAAAACCTTCTCGCCGGCACCGGGCGGCTGGCCGGCGTATTCATGCTGTTGTTCATGATGGGCGCCGGTTTGGCAATCGGCACCCAGATCAGCCAGCACCTGATCCCCGCGCACACCACCGGCACCCTGGCACAACTGCCGGCCTGGGTCATCTGGCCAGCCATCGCCGCACTCGGCATATCCATGCTCGGCGTATTGCAGGCGCCACTGCGCTCGGTGCACGTCATGGTCGGCGGCAGCCTGCTCGGCTGGGCGGTATTTTCACTGGTCGGCGCCGTGCTCGGCAACGTCGTCGGCGCCTTTGCCGCAGCGCTCGCCATCGCCAGCGCAGGCCACCTCTATACCTTCCTTACCGGCCAGCCCGACATCCTGGTAAAAATTCCCGGCCTGATCACGCTGGTTCCCGGCAGCATGGGGTTTCGCGGCCTGCACGCCCTGATGGAAAAAGACAGCGTCGTTGGCGTCGGCCTGATTACCGACATGGTCCTGACCGGCGCCGTGCTTGCCGTCGGCCTGCTACTGGCCGACAACATCGCGCCTTTGCTGTTTGCCCGGCGAAAACGGGATCTGTAAACCCGAATTGTTCTGCTTCTGGTTGTTTTTCCGGCTTTGCCAAAGACAAAAACAAAAACTTATGCGATGCTCGCCCCCATTGGGTTATGACCGTTGCAGACCGTCGACGGCGTAATGCAAATACTTCTTATCACTTTCAGGATGGAGAGCAGAAAATGCCGAATATTTACAAGCAGGATCTCGAAAAGAACACGGCCAACCACACGCCGCTGACACCGCTGACCTTCATTGCCCGCACGGCTTATATTTATCCCGAACGTACGGCGGTGATTCATGGCCAGCGCCGTTACACCTGGCTGGAAACTTTTACGCGCTCCCGTTGCCTGGCCTCGGCACTGGTTGCCCATGGCATCGTCGAAGGCGATACCGTAGCGGTGATGCTCAACAACACGCCGGAGATGGTCGAATGTCACTTCGGCGTGCCGGTCACCGGAGCGGTACTGCATACCTTGAATACGCGTCTGGATGCCGAAACGATTTCCTTCATGCTGGAGCATGGCGAAGCAAAGGTGCTGATCACCGACCGCGAGTATTCGCGCGTCGTCAAGAAGGCGCTGGCAATGATCGAGCGCAAGATCCTGGTCATCGATGTCGACGATTCCGAATACAGCGGTCCAGGCGAGCGGCTGGGAACCATCGAGTACGAGAAATTCCTTGACGGTGGCGCTCCCGACTATCCGTGGAGCGGCCCGGCCGACGAGTGGGATGCCATCTCGCTCAATTACACCTCGGGAACCACCGGCAATCCGAAGGGCGTCGTCTATCACCACCGCGGCGCCTATCTCAATTCGATGAGCAACATCGTCAGTTGGGGCATGCCTCCGCATTCGGTCTATCTGTGGACATTGCCGATGTTTCACTGCAACGGCTGGTGTTTCGTGTGGACCATGGCCGCCAACGCCGGCACCAATGTGTGTTTGCGCCGCGTCGATCCCAAACTGATTTTCGAAGCCATCCGCGAGCACGGCGTGACGCATTACTGCGGGGCGCCGATCGTGCATAGCCTGATGGCCAATGCGCCGGCCGAAGTTCGTGCCGGTATCACGCAAAAGCTTGCCGGCCTGATCGCGGCGGCGCCTCCCCCGGAAGCGGTCATCGAGGCCATGGCGAATATCGGCGTCGATCTGACGCATGTGTACGGCCTGACCGAAACCTACGGGCCGGCCGCAGTCTGTGCCAAACACGACAATTGGGCCGCCATGCCTTTAGCCGCGCAGGTCGAGTTGAACGCCAGGCAGGGTGTGCGCTACCACGCGCAGGAAGCGATCACCGTCCTCGATCCGACCGACATGCAGCCGGTTCCCTGGGACGGCGAGACCATGGGCGAGATCATGTTCCGGGGCAATCTGGTCATGAAAGGCTACCTGAAGAATCAAAAAGCGACCGAGGAGTCGTTTGCCGGTGGCTGGTACCATACCGGCGACCTCGCCGTGATGCACCCGGACGGCTACGTGAAGATCAAGGACCGATCGAAGGACGTCATCATTTCCGGTGGTGAAAACATCTCGTCGATCGAGGTCGAGGACGTGCTCTACCGGCACCCCGCCGTTGTAGCGGCTGCCGTGGTCGCTGCGCACGATGACAAGTGGGGCGAAGTGCCCTGCGCTTTCCTCGAGTTGCGTGAAGGTGCAACGGCCACCGAGGAAGAGGTCATCGAATTCTGTCGCCAGCACATGGCGCGTTTCAAGGTGCCCAAGCGGGTGATCTTCGTTGACCTGCCACGGACGTCGACCGGCAAGGTTCAGAAGTACGTACTGCGCCAGTTGGCCAATTCAACTGACGCGACCTCAAACAGCTAACGGGCATGGCTTTGATAGGTACCCCAAGAAATGAAAGCCCTGCCCGTCCCCCTCACCCCCTGCCCCTCTCCCAGGGGGCGAGGGGAGGTTCGAGAGTCGCTGGCGCGTCTTTCACGTTAATGAGAGCGAATCGAACGTAGCAGATTGACTATGGCAAGGGAACACAGTTTTTGGGGCTGTTCTTGAGAAAACCCTTCTCTGCTCCGTGTTCTCTTGCCTGGCGCCCTTCACTTCATAGTCAGGCTAAAAAAATGCCGCAAAGCGAAAGGGAAGTTGCAGAAGCAGTCGAACGGGCCGTGCGCCGCGCAAGCGGTATCCGTGCCTTGCGCGTTATCCGAAAATTGATTGACGCGGGGAACGAGGAAGAAAGTGCAAACCGGAAAACGGTGAAATGGATTTCGTTCGGTCTTTTGATTTTCATCGCTGCCTTGCTCATATGGGGAACGATTGCTTTTTAGCGCCAAGATAGACTTATGCTGATCGTAATCTTTTCCTGCATATCGCTCATCGCGATAACAACGCTGATCCATTATGAGTTTCTCGGCAGCCTCTATGCCGCGCTGCCTTCCTTCTCGATCCCGAATCGCAATAAATTATTGCTGGTGATTTTCACGGCCTTTGTCGCGCATGCAATCGAGATGGCTGTATACGGAATCTCGTTCTTTTTTCTGGTCATGTACATGGACGTCGGCAGCCTTAGCGGCACAACCGAATTCTCGTTGGCCAATTGCCTTTATTTTTCTGCCGAAACCTATACCTCGCTTGGCTTTGGCGATCTCACTCCCATTGGTCCGATTCGCTTGCTTGTCGGTGCCGAAGCGCTAAACGGCCTACTCTTGATCGGCTGGTCAGGTTCTTTCGCCTACATTGCCATGGAACAGTTCTGGAATGCCGGTGAAAAGGAAAAAAGGTGAGTTTCAGCTTCAACGGAAGGCCATGCACGCCTGCAAGCAAGTCAATGAATACGGTCGTTTACAGAATCAATGCCATGCAAGCCAATGTTCATGCGAGTCTCGCGGAATTGATCGCCAAGAACGCCAATTGACGCGGCTCTCAGCCTGGCACGATACACATCCAGACGAACAATGCCTGCCCTTGCGACTCTGCAAGCTGCGCCAGTTCGGCAAGTGCGGTTAGCTGCTCCAGAACATCTTCGGCAACCCACTGTTCCCTTTCGAACTCTTCGGTCGCGGCCAACTCGCTGGCGATGTTTTCCAGTGCTTCTTCGTCGAGCTCGGCCAGTTTCTCAAGCACCTCGTCGGCAAGCCGAAGAACCACCGTATCCCTTACGGACACATAGACCGGCTCATAAAGATCAAACGCCGTCTGCAGCGGATCACCGGTCAACAGGGAATGGAGAACGGCGATCTTGACCGTATCCAGGCCAAGTGTCTCGATGCCACTCCATTCGTCCAGCGGACAGCCAGACTCGCCGACAGACGAATACTCATCCTCATCGGCAGCGATGATATTGGTTACGATTTCCATTTTTTTATCTCCCTGATCAAGTCAGTGCTTGCACCGAAAACGTTTAGTCGCAGTTAAGGGAAAGCCCCCCTGCGACAATTTGCCGCATTCTCCAAACCGCCGAAGCGTTTTATGATTCTAGCCGAAGATATATCTGCCGCAAGAATCCGTCGCACTTGGGAGAGTCGATCATGCAAAGCAACTTACATAACGTCACCGATGAGGGCAGCGAACTGCCTTCCCTGCTGCTCGGCGCGGGTTTCGCGCTGGCCTCGCTGATCATTTTGCCAGCACTGGCACAGCGTCTGGGCCTCGGAGCCAGCCTGACTATTGCGCTACGCGGCGCTTTGATGCGCGCCTCCAATCGAGTCTGAACCCGCATCGCCCTGCTCGGGCAATATCATGATTAGCTGATCAGCGCCGGGCATTGCGGCATAATGCCGACTCCGCCCGTTCTACCCGCCATGATGACTGCCACCACCCGCCCCAGCCATTTCGTTTTTGTCGCCTTTATCTGCGCCACGGCGCTTTTCATTGCCACCTTCGGCGACGCCTTTTTATTGCGCAAACAGCGCGACGGCGGGATTGGGCAGATGCGCGAGATGGTCAGCCAACTGCAACTCACCGACCTCTGCCTGTTCACCGAAGCCCGTTACACCCGCCACCTGTCGCAGGCCGATCTGCATTCGGCCTTTCAGGACCACCCGCTCGGCCTTGAACATTTCCCGACGGGTTCGCTCGTGCCACCGCCCGCTCACCTGACTGCGACTCATGAACGCCTGGATAGCCAAACAACAGTACCTGATTGATTTCACCCTCGCTTCGCTGGCGCGGCGCAAGGCGAAGAACCTCGGGCTGCTGCTCGTCTACACGCTGATCGTTTTCCTGCTCGCCTCGGTGATGTTGTTCACCCACGCCCTGCGCCACGAAGCGGCACACGTGCTCGACGGTGCGCCGGAGGTTGTCCTGCAACGCATGGTGGCCGGCCGCCACGACCTGATCCCGCCCGGCTACCTCGAACGCCTGGGCCGCATCCGTGGCGTGCAGAACAAGGAAGGCCGGCTGTGGGGTTACTACTACGACTCGGTGGTCAAGGCCAACTACACCTTCATGGTGCCGGGCAAGGAGAGCGTCGCGGCCGGTACGCTGGTGGTCGGTTCGGGGCTGGCCAAGGCACGCGGACTGGCCGTCGGCAACGTCATTTCCTTCCGCTCGTATTCCGGCAAACTGTTCGGCTTTACCGTGGCGCGCATCCTGTCGCCCGACACCGAACTGGTCAGCGCTGATCTGGTGCTGTTGAACGAAGACGATTTCCGCCGCTTCTTTGAAATTGCCCCCGGCTACTTTACCGACATCGCACTCTCGGTGGCCAACCCGCAGGAAGTGCGCAACGTCGCCACCAAGCTGGCGCTGCAATTCCCCGATTCGCGCCCGATCCTGCGCGACGAAATTTTGCGTACCTACGAGTCGATCTTCAACTGGCGCGAAGGCATCGTGCTGGCGCTGGCCTCGCTGTCCATCCTCGCCTTCGCCATCTTCGCCTGGGAAAAAGCCTCCGGTCTTTCGGCCGAGGAAAAACGCGAGATCGGCATCCTCAAGGCCATCGGCTGGGAAATCGGCGACGTGATCAAGATGAAATTCTGGGAAGGCGCGCTGGTTTCGCTGGCGGCTTTCCTGATCGGCTACGTTGCCGCCTACCTGCATGTTTTCCGCTTCTCATCGGCGCTGTTCACACCGGTCCTGAAAGGCTGGGCGGTGCTTTATCCGCGCTTCGAACTGACGCCGGTGATCGACGGTTTCCAGGTGGCAACGCTGTTCTTCTTCACCGTATTCCCCTACGCCGCCGCGACCCTGGTGCCGATCTGGCGCGCGGCCATCACCGATCCCGATTCGGTGATGCGTTGATGAGAAGATTTAATACAAGGACAAGAACCTCACCACCAAGTCACCAAGAGCACCAAGATGCACCAAGATGCACCAAGTTAACGCCTTGTTCCTCTTTGTGAAACTTGGTGCTCTTGGTGACTTGGTGGTGATGATGTTTAACGTTGAACTACGAACTGGTTGATGCGAGCGCCAACATGATCGAACTGAAAGACATCCGCAAGGCCTTCAACCAGGGCCGCGACAACGAATTCCATGCGCTCAACGGCATCGACCTGCAACTGCCGGCACAGCGTGTCACCGCGCTGCGCGGGCCGAGCGGTTCGGGTAAGACGACGCTGCTGTCGATCATCGGCTGCCTGTCGCGCCCGACCAGTGGCCGCGTTCGCCTGAAAGGGCAGGATATTTCGGGCCTGCCCGAACGCTTCCTGACCGACATCCGCCGCCAGACTTTCGGTTTCGTTTTCCAGCAGTTCAACCTGATCAAGGGCTTGTCGGCGCTGGAAAACGTCATGTTGCCAGCCTACCCGCTCGGTGGCGACTGGCGCCAGCTAAAGGAAAGTGCCGAACGCCTGCTCGCCGACCTGCGTATGGCGCACCGCCGCGAGGCGCGTGTCGAGTGGCTTTCGGGTGGCGAGCAGCAGCGCGTGGCGATTGCCCGGGCGCTGATCAACGACCCGGAAGTGATCATCGCCGACGAGCCGACGGCCAATCTGGATACGGCGCTGGCGCTCGAATTCATGGCCATTCTGGAAAAACTTTCAGATAGCGGCAAGACCATCATCCTGACCAGCCACGACCCGCTGGTCGTCGATTCTGCCATCGTGCATCAGGTGGTCGATATGCGCGACGGGCGTGTGTTGCGGCACGACGTCATGACAGAGCACAGCGCTTGATTTTCCAGCCGGCAATCATCGCCCTGCTGCTCGCCTCGCTGGTCTGCGTCGGCCTGCTGGTCGGCTCGGCGCCGTACGCCATCGACATCATCCGTCACTGGAACATAAACAGCGGCAGCGAACGGCAACTGGTGCTGGAACGCCGCACCTACCTGCTGTCCACGCTGCTCACTTTCGTATTCGCCACCCAACTGGTGGCGTTGCTGCTCTTTGTTTTCAACGCCGACAAGATGTCGTCGATGTTCGTCGGGGCGATGTGTGCGGTCGGCACGCTCAACGTCAATGTTTTCGGCTTTCCCGCGCTCATCGCGCAGATCGTCGTGTTCTTCATGGCGGCCAGCTGGCTGGTCATCAACCACGTCGACACGCGCGCCTGCGATTACCCGCTGGTGCGCGCCAAATACATGCTGCTACTGGCCCTGCTGCCCTTCCTGCTGGTCGCCGCCGTTCTCCAGTTGCGCTACTTCCTCGGCCTCAAGGCGGACGTCATCACCTCCTGCTGCGGCAGCCTGTTTTCGGAAGAAGCGCCGGGTGTTACCGGCGATGCCGCCGCCTCGCCGCCGTTGCCGACCATGATCGCCTTTTATGTTTCGCTGGCGCTGGCTACCGGCGCCGGGTTCTTCTACCGACTGCGCCAGCGCGGCGCCTACTTCGTCGCCCTCTTTTCGGCGCTAGCCTTTGTCGTCGCCATGGCCGCCATCCTGTCTTTCATCTCGCTCTACATCTACGAGCACCCGCATCACCATTGCCCCTTCTGCGTGCTCAAACCCGAATACAGCTACCAGGGCTACTGGCTGTACCTGCCACTTTTCATCGGCACCGCCGCCGGCCTCGGCATCGGCGCCATTCAGCCCTTTGCCCGCATTCCCAGCCTGACGAGCATCGTGCCGGCGGTGGCCCGCAAACTGGCAACGCTGGCGACGATCATGTTCAGCCTGTTTGCCGCAGTCGCAAGCTTCATGGTCTGGAACTCCAACCTGGTACTGCTTGAGTAGAAAAAATAGTTGGCGGGCCTGGACACCTCGTGGATAGGCGATCTGCAAGACCTATGGCCTAAGGCTGGCGTATTCATTGGCTCTCCAGCTTGACTTGTTGTAGAACGCCAATTGGCGAGCTCTCCAAGGCAGTCGCAACAAACCCTGACTCTACTAATACTGTACAGGTTAGCTAGTTTTAAGGAAGACACTCATGATTACCGTTACCTCGGTTGAAGCCCAGAATCGTTTTGGCCAGTTACTCGACACGGTCCAGCGCGAGCCGGTCATCATCACCCGACATGGGCGCACGGCAGCGTTCATGGTGTCGCCGCAAGACATGGAAGAACTGAACAATGCACGCAGCAAACGCAGCAAGGCAGTAGCCGAATTCGAGGTGTGGAGCCAGCGAGCGGCGTCAAGCGCGCTGCCGGAAGCGGCTAAGCTGACCGACGAAGAAGTAGTCGGTCTGGTGCATGAATCTCGATGAGCGCCTTGCGGCGCGCTTTCGCCCATGGCAGGGCGTTCCTATCTTGACGCCGTCGGCGTATGTTGCACTGGTGGGCGTATGAGCATGCATCAGAAAATCAGGTTCAAGGCTGAAAACCGTGGTGCGTCCCCGATTATTCGCCCGATTATTCCTGACGAAAATCAGTCACCTGGAAAGCGCGGTATTCGCCAGCAGGCGTGACTGCGTAGGAACGATCGCCAGCAAGGGATGTCAGTCAAGCTTGGCGACAGGATGGACCGGATTGAAAAACTGTTGCAGAACGTCAGAACTTGATCAATCTGGCACCGGAAACAAGGAATAGGCCACGGTTTTCCGGGGCTATGGGCAGAAACCGTGGTCTCCCCTATTTCACTTTCACTTTCACTTTCACTTTCACTTTCACTTTCACTTTCACTTTCACTTTCAAAAGGATAAATCATGAAAGCAAATCCAATCGTTTGGTTTGAAATCTATGTGCAAGACATGCCACGCGCCAAAGCTTTCTATGAAGCTGTGTTTGAAGGAGGACTCAGCAAACTGCCAAATCCAAATCCAGACACCTTTCCAGACCTGGAGATGTGTGCGTTCCCAAGTTCTATGGAAAACTACGGTGCAACAGGCACTTTGGTAAAAATGGCAGGTTGTTCCTCTGGTGCTAACAGCACGCTGGTGTACTTCCACTGCGAAGACTGTGCTGTTGAGGCCAGGCGTGCCGCTGCCAGCGGTGGCAGTATCTTCAAGGAAAAGATGGCTATCGGCGAACATGGCTACATTGCGCTGGTGTACGACACTGAGGGCAATATGATTGGTCTTCATTCAATGCAGTAAAAAAACAAGAAGAACCGGCGTCCCCGGTTCTTTCAGTCTTGTCTTCAAAACAGCTTGGTTTTTCCCACCTAAAGGGGTCAGCATCGCATTCATTCTCGCCAAATTCGATGCTGACCCTTTGGCTGACTTACTAAATACCGCTCACTACCATCGGTGGCGACACCCCCAACAAGCGGAGCAGGTTTTGACACCACAACATTCGAGCTAATTACTGGCATGACTGTGCTAAAATTTGGCACATGTCAATCGCCTCTGCACTTTTCTCAGACAGCCAGTCCCGTGTTCTGCGCTGGCTGTTTGGTCAGCCCGACCGGATGTTTCATCTAAGCGAACTGCGTCGCCTTACCGGATTAGGCAGCGCCTCCCTGCAACGGGAATTGAATCGCTTAGCCGAGGCAGGCTTGGTAAATTCAGAGCGTTCCGCTAATCTGCGCCGGTTCCAGGCGAACCCGCAAAGCCCGGTTTTTAGCGAATTGGTCAGCCTGACGCGCAAGTTACTCGGAATTGAACCCTTGTTGCGTGAGGCGCTATTGCCCCTGGTTCCTGCGCTTCAAGCCGCCTGGGTTTATGGTTCTGTTGCCAAACAAACCGATACCGCGCAAAGTGACATCGATGTCATGCTGATCGGAGAGAACCTGTTGCTGGGCAGCATCCTGGAATTACTCCTGCCGCTTGAAGCGCAACTGGGACGAAAAATCAATCCGACCTGCTACTCGTTGGCCGAATTTGAGCGACGCCGCGCAGACCCCGATTCGTTCGTTAGTCGAATCCTCACGCAACCCATCCTTCCCTTGATCGGTGATCCCAGTGGGCCTGCCCGCACTTGATAACTTGTTGCGTATCGGCCAGCTGAAGGCCGAACCGCGTAACGAAATAGAGGTCAAGAGGATGCTGGCAATGGCGCAAACGCGTCTGATCGATGCACAACTGGTCAGTCTTTCCACCGAGGGCCGCTTCACCAGCGCCTACAACGCGGCCCACGCCGCAGCCTTGGCTGCCCTTCGCTGGCATGGCTATCGCAGCGAAAACCGCTATACCGTGTTTCAGTGCCTCACACACACCTTGAGTTGGCCAGCATCCCGCTGGCGAGTACTTGACGCAGCGCACCAGAAAAGGAATCTCGCGGAGTATGAGGGTTTCCTGGAAGTTGAAGAATCCTCCATCTCGGAATTATGTGCCTTGGTGACCGACCATATCGCCGACGTGACCAAGCTGACCGGGATGTAATCGACCAGATGAGGCGGACAATGACCTATCCAATAACCAATCCCGTAGCGTGGTGATAACCTCAAACAACAGGCTCGGCAAGTTGGCAAGTGCAGTTAAATCGAAGAAAGTATTGTTGACTGACTTCGCTTCGTTCAACATTGCCAATTCCAGCCTTGATCTATTCAAAGTCCGACATGCCAGAATTACGCACCTTCATGCTTCCACTGCTCGCCGCACTGGCGCTCACCGCCTGCGGTGGCGACGACCCAACCAGGCTGAACACCGGCGATGCCGCCCCGGCCTTCACCACCACCAGCCTCGGTTCGGCAAGCGTCAAATTTCCCGATGATCTGCGCGGCAAGGTGGTGGTCATCCGCTTCTGGGCCGACTGGTGCCGCTATTGCGAAAACGAGATGAAGGCCATCGAGCGGGTCTGGCAGCGGCACAAGGGCGAGGGGCTGGAAGTACTGGCGGTCAACGCCGGACAGAGCAAAGCCGAAGTCGAGGCGTTCATCAGGAAGATCGGCGTCACCTACCCGGCGCTGCTTGACGAGCAGGCGGTGATTTCGAAAAAATATGGCGTACTGGCCCTGCCTACGACCTACTTCGTCGGCAAGGATGGAACGATCCGCGCAAAGGTCATTGGCGAGGCGGACGAAGCCACGTTTGAACGTGTGGCAATGGAATTGTTGAAATGAGATTGAAATGAGCCAGCCCTGCGACCTGTGCGGACTCGACTGTGGCGTCAAGCCCTTCACCTTGGGCACACCCGAAAAAACCCTGCTATTCTGCTGTGAAGGGTGCAAGGGGATTTACGAAATGTTGCACGAGATCAATGAAACGCAGGACAGACCGGCACAGAATGACGCCAGGAAATCCTGAAAAGTGAAAGGAAACACCATGAACACGATGATCAACGAAGCGGCCGGCAAAATGCCGCAAATGATGGATTCGATGAGCCACATGATGAGCCACCCGGCCGCCAAGGGTGCGGCGATGGCCGGCGCCGGTTACGTGGCGCGCGGCATCGTCACCCGTTCGCTGTTCGCCAATCCGCTGCTGGTGCTTGCGGTGGGCGTCGCCGGCGGAGTAGCGGCGGGCTACCTGTTGCACCAGTACCGGAAGGAAATCGTGCTCGCCGTTTCCAAGGCTGCCGGCATGAGCAAGGACTTCGCGCTGCAGCAGAAAGAAAACCTTGCCGACCTGATGGAAGAGGCGAAGGAACAGGAAGCCGAGGCAGCGCAGCCGGCTACGAGCGTTGCATCTCCCGAAACGCCTGCTGCAACCGCCACACCCGAGGCTCCGGCCGCCTGATCTTTAAACGCACGGAGACTGGCCATGAGCCTTTCATTCAACGCGGATGCACTGGCCAGACAGATCATTGTCCGCCATCGCGAGTCGGGGCATATCCGTTTCGCGCTGCCTGCCGAAATTTGTTCTGCGACGGCGACAGCGGCGCTGAACGAAGCCCTGCGCGCCCAAAGCGGCGTTTATCGCGTCACGCTCCATGCCAGTGACGGCAAACTCTCGGTGCTCTACGACGAGCATGTGTGCAGCGTGCATGACGTGGCGCGGAGACTGTTTTCTTCGCTGGCGACACTGCCGGCCAGCAACGAGAATGCAGCGGATCTGCCCCTCGAAGTCGTTGTCGCCGAGCGCCTTTCCGCCGGCGTGCAAACGCTCGAAACCCGTACCCGCCAGCAGTTCCAGCACCTGCTGCAACGCCTGTCGCACTACCGTCAGTTTCGTGTCATCCAGGCGCGCGTGCAGCCGGTACTGGAAAGTGCGCTGACCGAAAAGGCGATCACCAATTTCCTCAACGACCTGCTCGCCTTCTACCTGATCCGCGTGCATTGGGATCTGATCACCCAGCGCTGGCTGCGCGAGCCGCTGAAGTTCCGCAATGCCTGGCTGTCGGTGTTCTACCTCGTCTTCCTGCTGGTGCGCTATCGCAAGACGGTGGCCAAAAAATGAGTGACGCCGCATTCAAGCACTTCGGCGTCGCGCACCGTTTGACGCGCCGTGTGCGCCTCGTGGCGCCACCGCTCATCAAGGAGGCCGAGCGCTGTTACATCCTCGAAATCCTCCTGCGCAAACGGCCGGAGATCAAGGAAGTTCGGGCGGTTCCAGAGATCGGCTCGATTTCCATTCATTACGACCCAGAGCGCCTGTCGGAAGCGCGTTTGCTGGCCACCGTCGATGCCGTGCTCGGCAACCTGATCACGCGCCCGAAAGCGCCCGCAGTTGAAACAACACCAATCCTCGACGGGCCACGGCAGGAATTCTCGCTGGCCATCGAAGGCATGAGCTGTGCCTCATGCGCGCTGCTGATCGAAATGTCCTTGCGCCGCGATCCGCGCATCGAAACCGCCAACGTCAATTTCGCCGCACAAACGGCACTGGTCAATGGCCGCATCAGCCGCGAGGAAGTATTCCAGCGAATCGGCAAGCTCGGTTACACGGCGCAGCCGATGGATACGCTGGCGCAACGCCGGCTGATCGTCGAGCGCGAAAAGGAGCAACTGGCGCTGGCCAAACGCCGGGTGCTGGTTTCGGCCGCGCTGAGTACGCCGGTGATGCTGCTCGGCATGGTCATGCACCACTCGCCGACCTTGCGCCTGGCCGAATTCGCGCTGGCCACGCCGGTGCTGTTCGGGCCGGGCAAGGAGATTTTCAGGAAGGCTTGGACGCTGGCGCAGCAGAAATCGGCCAACATGGATTCGCTGATCGCGCTCGGCGCCGGGGCGGCCTACCTGTACAGCCTGCCCGGTCTTTTCCGCCGGCCGCATCACGTTTACTTCGAAGCGGCGGCAGGCATCATCAGTTTCGTCCTGCTCGGCCGCTTTCTTGAAGAACGCGCCAAAGGCCAGGCCAGCGCGGCGATCCGCAAGCTGATCGAGCTGCAGCCGGAGACCGCCGTGCTGCTGCGCGACGGTGAAGAACATGTCGTGCCGATTGATGAAGTGCTGGTCGGCGATGTGCTGCGCGTTCGCCCTGGCGACAAGATCCCGACCGACGGCGTGCTGCTCGATGGCCGCTCCGAAGTCGATGAAGCGATGCTCACCGGCGAGTCGTTGCCGGTCACCAAGCGCGGCGGCGACAAGGTTTACGGCGGCTGCCTGAACGGTAACGGCAGCTTCACGCTGCGTGCCACGGCGATCGGGCCGGATACGGTACTGGCCGGCATCGTCAAGCTGGTCGATCACGCGCAGGGTGCCAAGCTGCCGGTACAGAAACTGGCCGACCGCATTTCAGCGCGCTTCGTCCCGGCGGTTGGCGGCATTGCCGGGCTGACCTTCGTCGGCTGGCTGCTCGCCCGCCACCACCCGGCCACCGCGCTGGCGCATAGCATCGCCGTACTGCTCATTGCCTGCCCATGCGCGCTCGGGCTGGCGACGCCGACGGCGATCATGGTCGGCACCGGGCAAGCGGCACGGCGCGGCATCTACATCCGCAACGGCGAAGCGCTGGAAACCGCGTCAATGCTGAGCACAGTGGTTTTCGACAAGACCGGAACCATCACCGAGGGCAAACCGGTAGTCACCGACTTCATCGCGCTGGAAGGTGTCGATGAAGCCGACCTGCTGGCCTGCGTGGCCGGTGCCGAAGCCGGCTCCGAGCATTTTCTGGCCCGCGCCATCGGCGCCTGGTGCCAGGCCAAGGGCATTGAGCCGGTGCTGTGCAATGACTTCGCCGCCCTGCCCGGACGCGGCGTCCAGGCAACGTGCGACGGCAAAAAGTTACTGGTCGGCAACGCTGCGCTGCTTGAAGAAGCCGGCATCGCCTGCACGGCGCAACAGGCCCAGGCCGAGGCGCTGGCCGAACAAGGCAAGACGCCGGTTTTCGTCGCCCAGGACGGCGTTGTCGTCGCCCTCTTCGCCATCGCCGACCAGCCGCGCCACGGTGCGCGCGAGGCCATTGCCCTGCTGCATCGCATGGGCATCGAAACGGTCATGGCCACCGGCGACGTCGATGCGGCGGCAAGGCACATCGCCGGCCAGGTCGGCATCGACCGTGTCATCGCCCGCGCCACCCCGGCAATCAAGCTGGAAGTGATTCGCGACTTGCAGGCGCAAGGCAAGCGCGTCGGCATGATCGGCGACGGCATCAACGACGCCCCGGCACTGATGGCCGCCGATGTCGGCTTTGCCATTGGCGGCGGTGCGGATATTGCTGTGGAATCGGCCGACATCACGCTGGTCGGCGGCGACATTTCGCGCGTCGCCTCGGCCATTCAGCTGTCACGACAAACGATGAAAGTCATCCGCCAGAATCTCTTCTGGGCGCTTGGCTACAACGTGGTGGCGATCCCGATTGCCGCCGCCGGGCGGCTGAACCCGATGATCGCCTCAGCGGCGATGGCGCTCTCCTCGGTATCGGTGGTAACCAACTCGCTGCGTCTGCAGAAGCGCTGATTTCTGCCCAGTCAAGATCAAATGCCTCACCACCAAGTCACCAAGAACACCAAGGCACACCAAGTTAAATTCCCTGGTTTCCCGGTTTTCTTGGTGCTGCTTGGTGCCCTTGGTGACTTGGTGGTAAAGCCCTTGCTTTTACCTTTGCCTTTGCCTCTCAACATGACTCCCTTATAGATGGATCACAGCCAGCACCAGATGCTCGCCGAGTTCTCCTATGGCCTAGCCTTCATGACCGGTGTGCTCGGCAGTGGGCATTGCCTTGGCATGTGCGGCGGGCTGGTCTCGGGCTTTTTCATGAAGCTCGGCGCGAAGAACTTCACGCCCTACCTCGCCTACCATCTCACCCGCGTCGGCGTTTATGCCTTGATCGGCCTGATCGCTGCCGGGCTCGGCACGGTGCTGGTGCAGACCGGCGCTTTCGGCCAGTTACAGGGCCTGCTGCAAATCGTCGCCGGCCTCGTCGTCATCCTGCTCGGCCTTGACCTGCTCGGCGTTTCGCCGATACGCAACACGCTTCGCTTTGCGCCGCTGGCCTGGCTGCGCCGGCAGTTTGTCGCCGCCACGCAACGCGGGCCGCTGCTCGGCGCAATGATCGGCGGCGCGATCAACGGCCTGATGCCGTGCTCGATGACGATGGCCATGGCGGTAAAAGCCACCACCGCGCCCTCGCTGCTGGAAGGCGGGCTGCTGATGCTGGCGTTCGGTGCCGGCACCCTGCCCTCGATGCTCTCGGCCAGTTTCCTGTTCGGCAAACTCGGCGTAAAAACGCGCGGCTGGCTGCTCAAGGGCGCCGCCCTGTTCGTCATCGCCCTCGGCGTTTCAACGCTCTGGCAGGGTGTTCGCTACTACACGGTGATGCAGCGTCTGATCGGCTGACGAGATTGGCTGCGACAATTTGCCGCACGCTGCGCCCATTGGAAATGTTTACTATCCAAGAACAATGCCGAAATGTCATTCGGCCCGTTTTTTCAACCTAACGGCCATGGCTTTGAAAGGCGACCCCAATTATGAAAGCCATGCCCGTTTCCCTCACCCCCGACCCCTCTCCCGAAGGGCGAGGGGAGGTTCGAGAGTCGCTAGCGCGACTTCCACACTAAGGAGCCACACCATGAATCGCCGTGACCTGATCAAACTCTCGCTGGCCAGCACCGCCGGCACGCTCATCGCCAGTTCGGCACACGCCCAGCAAGCCTGCGCTACCGATGGCACACCAGCCCAATTCACACCGAAAAAAGCGGCTGATGCCAAGCCGCAGGAAAACGACATCGAAAAGTTTCCGAAATGCCCTTACTGCGGCATGGATCGTAAGATGTTCCACCACTCGCGCATGCTGATTCAATTCAGCGACGATCTGCCGGACGGCACCTGCTCGCTGCACTGCACTTCGATCAGCCTGGCCGTGAACATCGACCGCGAACCCAAGGCCATCTGGGTCGGCGACAATGCCTCGGCGGCCGAGATCAAGCCGCTGGTCGAAGTCGACAAGGCGACCTTCCTGATCGGCAGCCAGATCAAAGGTGTCATGACCAAGCGCAGCAAGATTGCCTTCGGAAATGAAGCCGCCGCCAAAGCAGCGATGGCGGCCAATGGCGGCGAACTGGGCAACTTCGACAAGGCCCTGCTGGCGGCTTACACGTGCTTTGTTTACCCCTACAAGCCAAACCCACTGGTACTGCTGGGTTTATAGT
>NZ_JBMOJE010000096.1:0-20751 GCF_049316945.1 Propionivibrio sp.
GGATGGCAGCGCCAGCCTGAAGAAGTACTCTTGGGGTGCGCCCTGAAGGATGGCATCGCCAGCCTGAAGAAGTACTCTTGGGGTGCGCACCATCAGGCGGATCAAGCACGTCGATGCATGAGGGGAATTCCGCGTGCGCAAAGAAAAGATTTTGCACACCCTACCGGGCTGACTTGGTGTGCTTAATCGCCTCTAATGATGTGACCAAGTTCCAAACAGAAAATCAATGGGTTCAGACTCCATCGGTTTGAAGAATTGAAAACGGATCAATGGATTCTGACCCTATTGATTCCTGCTCTGCGTTCCCCTGAAAAACAAGTGGCGACCCCGCCGCAACACCCGTCAACAGGCGATCCTGGCACGGCATGCCTGAAGAGCCGCATAAACATTGGCTCTCATAGCACATGAATTAAAGACGCCCGTCCTGCCTGCCTCACAGGCCTGTTGAATATGGAATCTTGCTCGAGTCAGGCGCGGCGGGCGCCAACAACGCCCTCCACTTCATGCAGTAAGGTCAGCGTCCGTTTGAGTTGGCCAAGGTTGCCGATTTCGGCGGTGAATCTCATGTGCGCCGTTCCCTGCTTCGATTGCGTATTGACGGCGATCACATTGATCTTCTCGCGGGTGAACACTTCAGAAACATCGCGCAGCAGGCCTTGGCGGTCATTGGCATCGACCACGATATCGACGGCAAATACGCCTTCGGTCTGACCGCCCCACGCGGTTTCGATCACGCGCTCCGGTTGCATCAATTCCATGTGCGCAAAGTTGGAACAATCGGCGCGATGAATCGATACGCCCTTGCCGCGCGTAACGAAACCGACAATCGGGTCAGGTGGCGCCGGCTTGCAGCATCCGGCAAGCTGGGTCAGCAACTTGTCGACACCGACGATCAGTATGCCTTTCTCGGATTCATCACTGGCCTTGTGCTTGCGCACCGGCGTTTCGATTACCAAGCGCTCATCAGGCGGGGCGTCGTTACCGCGCACGGCGGCTTGTAGCTGACGCATGTTCAATTCGGCGCGCGCCACGGCAATGAACAGGTCTTCACTTTTAGCGAAGCCAAGCCTGGCCGCCAGTTCATCGAGCCGGGTGCTGGTCTCTCCCATGCGCTGCAATTCGCGGCTGACGATGGCACGCCCTTCGGCCAGCGTTTCCTCCAGGGCGCGCGTGTGGAACCACTGCCGCACCTTGACCCGCGACCGGTGAGTGAACAGATAACCGAGTGTCGCGTTGAGCCAGTCACGCGACGGCCCGCCCTGCTTGGCGACAATGACCTCCACCCGCTGCCCGGTCTCAAGCCGGGTATTGAGGGTGACCAGCGCGCCATCGACCTTGGCGCCACGGCAGCGATGACCGAGGTCGGTATGTACGCGGTAGGCAAAATCAATCGGCGTCGCACCGCGCGGCAAGTCGACCACGCGTCCTTGCGGCGTCATGACATAGATCGTCTCCTGGAGCGCCGCTTCCTTGTAGTGATTCACCCAGTCCGACGAATCGGAGACCTCGTCCTTCCAGGTCAGAATCTGGCGCAGCCAGGCGATCTTGTCGTCGTAACTAGCATCGGCGGAGTGCTTGCTGCCCTCTTTGTAGCGCCAGTGCGCCGCCACGCCGAGTTCTGCATGTTTGTGCATTTCGCGGGTGCGAATCTGCACTTCGAGCGAGCGCTCGTCCGGGCAATTAACCGCCGTATGCAACGAACGGTAGTTGTTGCCTTTCGGGTTCGAGATGTAATCGTCGAATTCCTTGGCAATTGGCGACCACATATTGTGCACGATGCTGAGTGCCGTGTAGCAATCCTTCACTTCATCGACAATGACGCGCAGCGCACGCACATCATAGACTTCGGAAAACTCGACGCCTTTCTTGCGCATCTTGTTCCAGATGCTGTAAATGTGCTTCGGTCGGCCGTAAATCTCGGCGCCCTTGATACCAGCGGCTTCGACCTCCCGCTTCAGGCGATCAATCGCATCGGTGATGAACTGTTCGCGCCCGGCACGCTTTTCATCGAGTTGGTTGGCGATCTTTTTGTAGATGTCGGGATGAATGAAGCGGAAAGAGAGGTCTTCGAGTTCCCACTTCAGTTCCCACACACCGAGCCGATTGGCCAGTGGCGAATAAAGATCGAGCGTCTCGCGTGCCACCTGAACGCGCAGTTCATCCGGCTCCTCGGCATAGTGGCGCATGGTCTGGGTGCGCGATGCCAGCCGGAGCAGCACGACGCGGATATCCTCGACCATGGCCAGCAGCATCTTGCGCAGGATTTCGATCTGCGCATTCATTTCGACTGGTTTCTGCTCACCGCTTTCGGCCGAATGCGCGACGAAATGACGCGTGATCGGGCGCAATCGGTTCAGGCGGGAAATGCCGCCAACCAGATGCGCAGCGGCCGGACCAAAGCGCTCCTCGATGTGCGCTATACCCTGCTCGTCGTAGGTCGGCACGGCAAAAAGCAGCGCCGCCAGACGGCAGTCGGCATCCAGTTTCAGCCCGACCAGAATGAGCGCCATGCCCAGCGCGTGGCGCCAAACGCCTTCCCCGCTGCCCAGTGTGCGATCGCCGTAAACGGACTGGGCAAACTCGGCGGCGCGACCGATCTTTTCCGTCTCATCAGCGGAAAGACCTTCACACAGAGTTTGCAGGGAGTGTTCGAAGTCGCTCTGGGCGGCGACGGAATGGACAACAGAAACCATGGCTTGATTATAAACCTTCAGATGGGCAGCCCCGGCAAATAGCTGACCGGAGAACACGCCGCGAAGAATATCCCGTTGGGGAGCGGAAAAGATAGCAATGAACCTGGAAAAAGCAGTTGACCACAGCGAACACGGCGAACACAGCGGAAAAACAATGACTTGCAATGTTTTCATGAATCACCCTTTGGGTGAGCCATGAAATCCTGAAATGCTGAGGATTTTCGCTGTGCCCGCCGTGTCGCCGTGGTTTGAACTGCTGTTTTTAGGATGAACGATTAATACCAGCGGACGCTACAAAAGACATAGCGCATTCCCCTGATATCTCTGAGCCCACAAGTCGCGCTTACTTCCTATCGATCTGATTACCGGTGGAGCAAATTGACAGTGGTTAAAACACAATTCAGTTGAAACCATCCAGCTTGGTGGTTCGATATTGCGGCGCAATTTTTCATCCGCGCAACTGTCACGTGCATAATGCGCGTTTGAACCCGATCCTTCCCAACAAGTTCGCCACATGTTCGCCAAATATCATCATCCGTATCTCCTGCTCACGCTGACCTCGCTGTTCTGGTCCGGCAACATGGTGATCGGCCGCGCCATCCGCGACGACGTACCGCCGCTTTCGCTGGCTTTCTGGCGCTGGACGATCGCGCTGGCGCTCACCCTGCCGTTCGCCCTGCCGCACTTGCGCACGCAATGGCCGTTGCTCAAGCGTGGCTGGCGCGCCATCATCGCCCTCGGGTTGCTCGGTGTGGCCGGCTACAACACCTTGGCCTACATCGCGCTGCAATACACGACCGCCACCAATGCTGTCCTGCTCAACTCCTTCATCCCGATTGCCACCATTACGCTGTCCTGGGCGTTCCTGAAAAAGCACCTGCATGGCATCGAGTGGCTTGGCGTCCTGACGTCCCTGATTGGCGTTACCACCATTGTCGCGCAAGGAAAACTCTCGACCCTGGCCGGACTGGCGCCAAACATCGGCGATCTGTGGATGCTCGGTGCCGTCGCCGTCTGGGCTTTTTACACGATCGGCCTGCAATGGCGTCCTGCAGGCGTTCACCCGATGCTCCTGCTGGCCACCCTGATCGCCGTCGGCCTGCTGGCACTGGCCCCGGCCTATGCCTGGGAAATCGCTCAGGGTCGTCTGATTAACCTCACGCCCAGGTCGCTGGCCGGCATTGCCTACACCGGCATCCTGCCCAGCTTCGTCGGCTACATCTTCTACAACCGTGCCGTCGGCGAAGTCGGCGCCAGCAAGGCCAGCCTTTTCATACACCTGATGCCGGTGTTCGGCACCCTGCTGTCAGCCATCTTCCTCGGCGAAGTGCCGCAGACCTACCACTTCATCGGGATTGCCCTGATTTTCGTCGGCATCATTCTGACCACCTCGATCAAACCCCGTTAGACTCATGGCCATCGGCAAGCTCATCAACTGGCTGCGCGGAACAACTGAGGCCACGCCCCTGCCCGACGCGTTGTGGCAGGAAACCCTCGCCACCCTCCCCTTTCTCGACCGACTCAAACCCGAAGAAAAAGCGCGCCTGCGCAAACTGGCCGAAGACTTTCTCGCCGAAAAGGAATTCACCAGCGCCGGCGGCCTTGAACTCACCGACGCCATGTGCGTCTCGATCGCCGCCCAAGGTTGTCTGCCGATCCTCAACCTCGGGCTGGAAAGCTACCGCGACTGGGTTGGCATCATCGTCTATCCGGACGAATTCATCATCCCGCGCAGTGTCGAAGACGAATTCGGCGTCGTGCATGAATACGACGACATCGCCTCGGGCGAGGCCTGGGAAGGCGGCCCCTTGCTAATATCCTGGCGCGACGCACAGATGGCCGGCGAAGGCTACAACGTCGTCATCCACGAATTCGCACACAAGCTCGACATGCTCAGCGGCGAGGCCAACGGCATCCCGCCGCTACCGACGGTCCTCTTGCGCAAGGAATGGGAAGAAACGCTGTTCGCCGCCTACGAAGACTTCTGTGCGCAGGTCAGCGAAGCCGAGGCGCGCGGCAATGAAACCCTGCTCGACCCCTACGCCGCCGAAAGTCCTGGCGAATTCTTCGCCGTCATGAGCGAGACTTTCTTTGAAGCGCCGGACATCCTGCGCCAGGAATACCCTGCGTTCTATGCGCAGATGAGCCGCTTCTACCGCCAGAACCCGGCGGCACAAGGTGGTTAAGCCTGGAAACCTCAGCCAAAGGTGAACAACCGAGGTTCCCAGTGAAACCGGGCTCGCACAATCACCGGCGACGGTCAGGGAAGAGTTGCCGAGAATAGTCCTGCACCGCAGATGCCCTTCGCCACTGTGCTATCATTGCCCGTTTGACTTTCACTCGATGGCCTCATTTTTACAGTGTTAAACGCAGACTTACATTCCCATTCCACCGCGTCTGACGGACTTCTGCCGGCCGATCAGGTCGCTCGTCGTGCAGCGGATAATGGTGTCGATATGCTCGCGCTGACCGATCACGACGATCTCGGCGGCCTGCCTGCGGCGCGCGCCGTCGCCGACGAGGCTGGAATGCGCTTTGTCAACGGCGTCGAAATCTCCATCGAGTGGGGTGGTTTACAGGTGCATATCCTCGGTCTTTCTTTCAATGCAGATGATCAGACGCTCAATGCGGGTCTGGCGGCCATCCGCTCGGGCCGGGTTGATCGCGCCCAGCGCATGGCGGCCGAACTGGAGAAGATCGGAATTCCCGGGTGTTTCGACGGCGCCATGCGTCATGCCGAAAACTCCAATCTGATCAGCCGCTCGCATTTCGCCCGTTATCTTGTCGAGATCGGCGTGTGCAAGGATGTACGCAGCGTTTTTGAGTCCTACATCGTGCCTGGAAAACCCGGATACGTGAGTCACCATTGGGTCACGCTGGCCGATTCCGTCGGCTGGATTCTTGCTGCGGGTGGCATTGCAGCAGTCGCTCACCCCGGTCGCTACAAGCTCTCCAAACCGGAGATTCGGCGGTTGCTCGACGAATTCAAGAGCCTTGGCGGACAAGCGATTGAGGTTGTATCGGGCAGCCATTCCGCAGAAAACGTGACGGTGTTTGCTCGCCTGGCACGCGAGTACGGTTTCATGGCGTCGCGCGGCTCTGATTTTCACGGGCCGGGCGAAAGCTACGTCGACCTCGGCAAGCTGGCTCCTTTGCCGCAAGGGCTGACGCCTGTTTGGGAAGCCTTCTGAGATGGCGCGCTATCTTTTGATCCATCCGGATGATCCACAGCCGCGCTTGCTCATTCAGGCGGCAGACGCCGTACGCCATGGCGGGGTGGTGGCCATCCCGACCGACTCCTGTTATGCCCTCGGTTGTCGCCTGGGCGACAAGGATGCGGTCGAGCGTATCCGCCAGATCCGTGCGGTGGACGAACGCCACCATCTTACCCTGATGTGTCGCGACCTCTCGGAAATTGCCCAGTTTGCCCGGGTCGACAACACCCAGTATCGCCTGCTCAAGGCCACCACACCCGGCAGTTACACCTTCATTCTTGAGGGAACGAAGGAGTTGCCACGCCGAGTCCTGCATCCCAAGCGTAAAACCATCGGCTTGCGTGTGCCGGCGCACAAGGTGGCGCTGGCGCTGCTTGAGGAACTGGGTGAGCCGCTACTGACTTCAACCCTGATTCTGCCTGGCGACGATGCGCCGCTGACCGAAGGCTGGGAGATTCAGGACCGGCTTGACGATTTGATTGAACTGATCCTGGATGGCGGCCATTGCGGCACCGAGCCGACAACCGTGATCGACCTGACCAGCCTGCCACCCATTCTGATCCGCGCCGGGCGTGGATCGCTCGAACCCTTTGCTCTGGAGTGATCGTTTGATGGATATTTCTGCGCTGATCCAAACCATTGCCATTTCCGCCTTGCCGGTGATCCTTGCCATCACGCTGCACGAGGCGGCGCACGGTTATGTGGCGCGTCACTTTGGCGATCCGACGGCATGGCAGGCCGGACGGATAAGCCTCAATCCCTTGCGCCACATCGATCCGGTGGGAACCTTGCTGGTTCCCGGGCTGATTCTGGTGACCAGCTATCTGGCCGCCGGCAGCGCCATGCTGTTCGGGTGGGCCAAGCCGGTGCCGGTCAACTTCAGCCGCCTGCGCAACCCCAAGCGCGACATGCTGTGGGTCGCGGCAGCTGGCCCGGCGATAAACTTGCTGATGGCTTTTGGCTGGGCGGCTATCTTCAAGCTGGTCTGGCTGATGCCGCCTAATTTGTATAGCGTGCCGCTGAGCAAAATGAGCCAGATCGGGATCAGCGTCAATCTCGTGCTGATGGTGCTCAACCTGCTGCCGTTGCCGCCGCTGGACGGCGGACGGATCGCCGTCAGTCTGCTCCCGCATGCGCTGGCCGTGAAGTTTGCCCAGCTTGAGCGCTGGGGTTTCCCCATCCTCCTGCTCTTGATGTTTTCCGGTATTCTTGGTGCGATCATGTGGCCTTTCGTGGCCCTCTTCCAGAATTTGATCATCATTCTTTTTCAGTTGAATTAACCCTATGTTCGCAGAACGAGTCCTCTCCGGCATGCGCCCCACGGGCAGCCTGCACCTTGGCCACTATCATGGCGTGCTGAAGAACTGGATAAAACTCCAGAACGAATATCCCTGCCTGTTTTTCGTCGCTGACTGGCACGCCTTGACGACCCAGTACGATGATCCGCGCGGCATCGAAAAGTCCACCTGGGAAATGGTCATCGACTGGCTTGCCGCCGGTGTCGATCCAGCGCAGGCGACGCTGTTCATCCAGTCGCAAGTGCCCGAACACGCCGAACTGCATCTCCTGTTGTCGATGATGACGCCGCTCGGCTGGCTGGAGCGGGTGCCGACCTACAAGGACCAGCAGGAAAAGCTCGACAGCAAGGATTTGTCGACCTACGGCTTTCTCGGTTACCCCTTGCTGATGAGTTCCGACATCCTGATCTATCGTGCCGACAAAGTGCCGGTGGGCGAGGATCAGATTCCCCACGTCGAATTCACCCGTGAATTGGCGCGCCGCTTCAACCATATGTACGGCCGCGAACCGGGCTTTGAGGACAAGGCCAGGGAAGCGGTGAAGAAGCTGGGCAGCAAGAATGCCCGACTGTACGGGCAGTTACGCACACGTTTTCAGCAGGAAGGCGATGCCAGCGCTGTCGAGCGGGGTCATGCCCTGCTCAATGAGGCACAGAGTCTCTCCCTCGCCGACCGCGAGCGGCTGAGTGGTTATCTCGAAGGGACGGGCAAGATGATTCTGGTCGAACCGGGCGCCCTGTTGACTGAAGCTTCAAAAATGCCTGGCCTCGACGGCCAGAAGATGTCCAAGTCTTACAACAACACGATTACCCTGCGCGAGGATGAAGCCTCGGTGACGCAGAAAATCAAGCGCATGCCGACCGACCCGGCGCGTGGCCGGCGTACCGATGCAGGCGATCCGGAGAAGTGCCCGGTATGGCAGTTGCATCTGGTGTATTCCGACGATTCGTGCCGGGAGTGGGTGCAGCAGGGCTGCCGCAGCGCCGGGATCGGCTGCCTGGAGTGCAAACAACCGGTGATCGACGGTATCCTGCGCGAACAGGCGCCGATGCATGAACGTGCCCAGACCTATCTCGACGACCCGGCGCTGGTGCGCAGCATCATCGCCGACGGCAACGCCAAGGCGCGCAGGCTGGCGCAGGAAACGATGCGTGACGTGCGCGAGGCGATGGGGCTGAATTACAGTTGAAGGCTTTATGAACAGAACGTTCACCGCAGAGCCACAGAGACGCGGAGAAAACCAACGCAGAGAAAAACGCAGAGAAACGCATAACTATCTCTGCGAAACATCAGCGCCTCTGCGTCTCTGCGGTGAACGTTTTTCTGGTTGTTCTGGCTTATGACTGATACCCCCTCCATCGAACACGCCGCAGAACCCTGGGCGGAAGGCAACGCTCCACTCGCCCGCATTTATGGCGAGCCGATGGTGCAGTTGCCGCTTGATCTGTACATTCCGCCGGATGCCATGGCGGTCATGCTCGATGCCTTTGAAGGGCCGCTCGATCTGTTGCTTTACCTGATTCGCAAGGCCAATGTGAATGTGCTGGACATTCCAATGGCACCGCTGACCGTGCAGTACCTGACTTATGTCGAGGCCATGCGTACGCACAATCTCGAACTGGCCGCCGACTATCTGGTGATGGCGGCGATGCTGATCGAGATCAAGTCGCGCATGCTGCTGCCCAAAGCCAGGATAGTCGAGGGAGAGGAAGAAGATCCGCGTGCCGAACTGGTTCGCCGCCTGATCGAGTATGAACAGATGAAACTGGCGGCGCTTCGGCTTGATGAAATGCCGCAGGCCGAACGTGATTTCGACTGGGTTGAAGTGTGGGTTGAAAAGTCCATGCTGCAACGCTTGCCTGAGGTCAGTCCGGATGATTTGAAAAATGCCTGGTACGCCATCCTGCGTCAGGCGAAACTGCACACGCATCACCTGATTCAGCGCGAAGAACTGTCGGTTCGCGAGCACATGGGGTTGATCCTCCGTCAGTTGCGCGACAACGGTGGATTTGTCGAGTTCGTGGCACTGTTCGATCCAACGCAGGGCGCCCAAGTGCTGGTGGTGCACTTCCTGGCGATGCTTGAACTGGCGCGCGAACATCTGCTCGAAATTACGCAGACAGAAGCATTTAATCCGATTTACGTGAGGTTGGCTGATGGACGAGTTGAACAAAAATTCGAACATTAATTCGAATTCGCCGAATAATCCCGGCGAATTGAAGCGGGTTCTCGAAGCCGTGCTGCTCAGTTCGCAGCAGCCATTGTCGGTATTCGACCTCAGAAAAGTCTTTGTCGAGGAAGTCGGCACCGACGTCTTGCGCGTGCTGCTCGAAGAACTGCGCATGGAGTGGGCCGAGCGGCCGCTGGAACTTGTGCAGTTGGCCAGTGGCTGGCGTTTCCGTACGCGTGCTGAATTCTTGCCCTACCTGAAGCGGCTCAGCCCGGAAAAGCCGCCGAAATATTCGCGTGCCGTTCTTGAAACACTGGCCATCATCGCTTATCGCCAGCCGGTAACGCGTGGCGACATCGAGGATATTCGTGGCGTCTCAGTGGCCACCCAGATCATCAAGGTGCTGGAAGAGCGCGGCTGGGTCGATGTCGTGGGACATCGCGATACGCCGGGACGCCCGGCACTGTTGGCAACGACAAAGAAATTCCTCGACGACCTCGGTTTGCGCAGTGTGACCGAGTTGCCACCGCTCGAGATGATGAATCAATCGCTGGATCTGGCAGATGCCCAATAAAACCCGTAAAACCCCATTTCGAGCCCCAACTGGCGCACCTCGCCAGCAACGCGGAGCCTCCCGCTCCGAGCCGGAAAATGCACCACGGGAAATGGAAGAAACTGCTGCCGAGCCTAAATCTCGCTACACGCCGCGCGCTGCTCCGTCGGACCAGTCGAAGCGCGGTCGCCACAAGGAATTGCCGGGCAAGCCCGAGCGCTTGCACAAATTGCTGGCGCAAAGCGGTGTTGGTTCGCGGCGCGAGATGGAAGTTCTGATCGCTGCCGGACGCGTCAATGTCAATGGCGAAACGGCCCAGACCGGCCAGTCGGCCATCCCTGGCGACCGGATCAAGGTCAACGGCAAGCTGGTGCACCTGAAGTTCTCGAACCGCCTGCCGCGCGTGATCATTTATCACAAACCGGAAGGCGAGATCGTTTCCCGCGACGATCCAGAGCATCGTCCGAACGTCTTTACCTCGTTGCCCAGGATGTCCGGCGGGCGCTGGGTAGCCGTTGGACGCCTCGATTTCAATACCAGCGGCCTGTTGTTATTCACCACCTCGGGCGATCTGGCCAACCGGCTGATGCACCCGCGTTACAACCTGGTCCGCGAGTACGCCGTGCGTATTCTCGGTGAGTTGCCTGACGATGCGCGTCAGCGCCTGCTCGCCGGTATCGAACTCGATGACGGCCTGGCACAGTTCGCCACCTTTCAGGAGGCCGGTGGTGAAGGTGTCAATCACTGGTACCGCGTTTCGCTTTTCGAAGGACGCAATCGTGAAGTGCGACGCCTGTTCGAAGCCGTCGGCGCCGTGGTCAGCCGCTTGATGCGCGTACGCTACGGCCCCTTCATCCTGCCGCCGAATCTCAAGCGCGGTCAAGTCATGGAACTTGGCGAGGCAGAGGTACAGAAGCTGCTGGCCGAATTTGGCATGGAAGATCCGTCGCCGGGTCGTCCATTGCGCAGGCCGCGAGAACGCTGAAACTATGAGAAAAATATGAGAAGTTGCTGTGGCAAGGGCAATCAAAATCCATCCCGCCTTTGGCCGAACGCTTGTCGAAGAGGTTTTGCTTCTTTCATGCCTCGACATACTGACCCTCTGCGCAACGACCAGCGCTTTCAAATGAACCCGTATGAGTTTCAGTGATTTACGCCGGCTAAAAATCCCGTTATAATCCACCGGTTTTCCGCTCGCCCCTCAGGGGGCAATTTTTTCGGGGATGGGCTTTTCGCCCATTTTTCATTTGTGGCTATGGATTTACACAATCTTATCGATTTAACGGTGACCGGTCTCGGCTACGAACTCGTGGACGTCGAACAAAGTCCGCGTGGACGTGTGCTGCGTCTTTTCATCGACAAGCCTGACAAACCGGGCGGTATTGATGTCGAGGATTGTTCACTGGTCAGCAACCAGTTGTCGCGTGTACTGGCGGTCGAGAATGTTGATTATGATCGCCTCGAAATTTCTTCTCCCGGTCTCGATCGAGTGCTGAAAAAGCCTGCGGATTTCGAGCGTTTTACTGGCTCGGAGATCAATTTGAGGCTACGGCTGCCGATGAATGGCCGGCGCAATTTTAACGGTGTCCTGCAGGGTGTGCAGGACGGCAAGGTACGCCTGACAATTGATACGGGCGAAGTGGAGCTGGATCTTGGCAATATCGACAAGGCCCGGCTGGTTCCAAAGTTCGACTAGATATGATCAGGCTGGATTAGGGGGATAGTGAGAATATGAGCCGCGAAATTTTGCTGCTGGTCGATGTGCTGGCGCGCGAAAAGAACGTGACCAAAGACATCGTCTTCGGCGCACTGGAATTGGCGCTTGCGTCAGCGACAAAGAAACGCGTTCACGACGAGGCGGATGTTCGCGTTGTTGTTGATCGCGAAACAGGTGACTTTGAAACCTTCCGCCGCTGGGAAATTGTGGCCGATGAAGATTTCATTCACGAGGCTCCGCATATCCCGCTCTCCGAAGCCCAGAAACAGGACCCCGAAGTTGAAATCGGCGACTACCTTGAAGAGTCGCTGGAGCCGATCGATTTCGGGCGGATTGGTGCGCAGGCTGCCAAGCAGGTGATTCTGCAGAAAATCCGCGATGCCGAGCGCGATCAGATTCTCAATGATTTCCTTGAGCGCAAGGAGCATCTCGTTACCGGCACCATCAAGCGCATGGAACGTGGTAACGCAATTATCGAAGCCGGCAAGATCGAGGCGATATTGCCGCGTGACCAGATGATCCCGCGTGAAAACCTGCGTGTCGGGGATCGCATCAAGGCCTTTCTGTTGCGTATCGACCGCGCTGCTCGTGGTCCGCAGCTGATTCTTTCTCGTACCGCTCCCGAGTTCATCATCAAGCTTTTCGAGATGGAAGTGCCGGAAGTCGATGACGGCCTGCTGGAAATCAAGGCGGCGGCGCGCGATGCCGGCATACGTGCCAAGATTGCCGTCAAGTCGAACGATCAGCGTGTCGATCCGATCGGTACCTGCGTCGGCATGCGCGGCATGCGTGTCACAGCGGTGACCAATGAGTTGGCCGGCGAGCGCGTCGATATCGTGCTGTGGTCGGCTGATCCGGCACAGTTCGTCGTTGGTGCGCTGGCTCCGGCCGAGGTTCTTTCGGTCGTTGTTGATGAAGATCGGCACTGCATGGACGTCGTGGTGGATGAAGACAACCTGGCGATTGCCATCGGTCGTGGCGGTCAGAATGTTCGCCTGGCATCCGAAATGACCGGCTGGACGATCAATCTGATGACTGAGGAAGAGTCGCAGACCCGCGTCGAAGCCGAATCTGCGGCGATTCGTGTGCTGTTCATGGAAAAGCTCGATGTCGATGAAGAAGTGGCCAATATCCTGATCAGCGAGGGATTTTCGACGCTGGAGGAAGTTGCTTACGTTCCGCTTCATGAAATTCTCGAAATCGAAGCCTTTGATGAAGCGACTGTTCAGGAATTGCGCGATCGTGCGCGAAACATTCTGCTGACCGATGCCATCGTTACCGAGGAACAGATCGGCGAGGTGGCCGAAGACATGCTCAGCCTTGAGGGGATGGACAAGTCACTGGCCGGCAAGTTGTTCGGTAACGGTATCAAGACGCGCGACGGCCTGGCGGACCTGGCTGTCGACGAACTCACCGAAATGACCGGTATCGATGCTGATCGTGCCAAACAACTGATCACCACGGCGCGCGCGCACTGGTTCGAGTAAGTAGAAAAGAGGAATCCATATGGCGCAAACAAATGTTGCCCAATTTGCCACCGACCTGAAAATGCCGGCGGGCGCGCTGCTCGAGCAGTTGCAAAAAGCCGGTGTTACCAAGAGCAATATTGATGACATTCTTTCCGAGCAGGATAAATCGAGGTTGCTGGAGTATCTACGTCGCTCGCACGGCGAGGGCGATGCGAAAACCAAGATTACCCTGATGCGCAAGGAGACCAGCGAGATCAAGTCGCAGGACTCCCACGGCAAGTCGCACATGGTTCAGGTTGAGGTGCGCAAGAAGCGGGTTCTTGTCAAGCGCGACATGCCTGAAATTCGGCCAGAAATTCGTGCAGAAGCACCCATTTCGCCGGAAGTGCATGTCCCTACGCCGGAGCCGGTCATTGAAGCTGTGTCGGAACCGGTTGCTGAGGTTGCAGTTGAACCATTAGTTGAAACTGTAGTGGAAGTAGTGGAACCGGTCGTTGAAATAGCCGAAGAGGAAATTAACGATTCAGTTCCAGGAGTGGTCGCCGAGGCAAAAGTCGAAGCTGTTGTCGAAGCAAGAACCGGCGCCAAGAAAGTAGTGACTCGCGCTTCGATTATTGGCGAAGAACAGCAGAAACTTCGCGCCGAGGAAGATCGTCGAAACTCTGCACTGCGTGCCCGTCAGGAAGCGGAGTATTTGGGCAAGCAGCAGCGCATCGATGATCTGGCACGTCTGAAGATTGATGCTGAAGAAAAGGCAGTGGCTGCACGTGCCGCCGAAGCGGCGAAAAAGGTTGCTGCCCAGACGGCGAGTGAAAAGCCGGCTGAAGACAAGACCCTGCACAAACCGGTAGCCAAGCCCGGCGTAGCGGACAAGAAATCGCCCGACAAGAAGGGGCAGTGGAAGAACGAAGGTGCCAACAAGCGTCAGGGCCTCAAGACCCGTGGTGCGACCGGTGGCACCGGCTGGCGTGACAACAAGCATGGCAAGCGCAGCAATCGCGGCGGCGAGTCCGAGGAAGCACATTCCTTCCAGGCCCCGACTGAAGCAGTGGTGCATGAGGTGCACGTGCCGGAGACCATTTCGGTTTCAGATCTGGCGCACAAGATGACGGTCAAGGCCACGGAAGTGATCAAGACCCTGATGAAGATGGGTTCGATGGTAACCATCAATCAGGTACTGGATCAGGAAACGGCAATGATTATCGTCGAGGAAATGGGGCATAAGGCATTTGCCGCCAAGCTCGACGATCCCGATGCTTTCATCGACGATCTGGCGCACAAGGATGCGCCGCAGGAGCCGCGTGCCCCGGTGGTTACGGTCATGGGACACGTCGATCACGGCAAGACTTCGCTGCTTGACTTTATTCGTCGTACACGGGTCGCCTCCGGCGAAGCCGGCGGCATCACGCAGCATATTGGCGCCTATCACGTCGAGACCGACCGTGGCATGGTGACCTTTCTGGATACGCCGGGCCACGAAGCCTTTACCGCGATGCGTGCCCGCGGTGCCAAAGCGACCGACCTGGTTATTCTGGTGGTCGCTGCCGACGACGGGGTTATGCCACAAACGAGAGAGGCCATCCACCACGCCAAAGCGGCCGGTGTACCGATCATTGTCGCGGTCAATAAAATCGACAAGCCGGATGCCAACCCTGAGCGTGTCAAGCAGGAACTCGTTGCCGAGCAGGTTATTCCGGAAGAGTACGGTGGCGACGTTCCCTTCATTTCCGTTTCCGCCAAGACCGGCGCGGGCATCGACGAGTTGCTCGAAAACGTCCTGCTACAGGCTGAAGTGCTCGAATTGAAAGCACCAAAAGATGCCCCTGCCAAGGGGTTGATCATCGAAGCGCGCCTTGACAAGGGCCGTGGTCCGGTGGCCACGATGCTGGTTCTGTCGGGTACGCTGCGTCAGGGTGATGTCCTGCTTGCTGGACAGGTCTTCGGCCGCGTCCGCGCCATGCTTGATGAAAACGGCAAGCTGATCAAGGAAGCCGGACCGTCGATTCCCGTTGAAATTCTTGGTCTTTCGGATGTACCGGCCGCCGGTCAGGAAGCTGTGGTACTGGCTGATGAGCGCAAGGCGCGTGAAATTGCGCTGTTCCGTCAAGGCAAGTTCCGTGACGTTAAACTGGCCAAGAAGCAGGCGGCCAATCTTGAGACCATCCTCGATCAGATGACGGAAGCCGAAGTCAAAATGCTGCCGCTGATCATCAAGGCCGACGTGCAGGGTTCACAGGAAGCGCTTGCTCAGTCCTTGCAGAAGCTTTCAACGGCCGAGGTCAAGGTCAATATCATTCACGGCGCCGTGGGTGCCATCAGTGAGTCCGACGTGCATCTGGCACAGGCTTCCAAGGCCGTCATCATCGGCTTCAATACACGCGCCGATGCCGGCGCACGCAAGGCGGCCGAGAGTGTCGGCGTCGATATTCGTTACTACAACATCATTTACGATGCCGTAGATGATGTCAAAGCAGCGCTATCAGGCATGTTGTCGCCCGAAAAACGGGAAGAAATTACCGGTCTGGTCGAGATTCGCCAGGTATTTCGTGCCACCAAGATCGGTACCATCGCTGGTTGTTACGTGCTCGAAGGTGTGGTCAAGCGCATCTCCCGCGCTCGCCTTCTTCGCGACAATATCGTTGTCTGGGACGGCGAATTCGAGTCGCTCAAGCGCTTCAAGGATGACGCCAAGGAAGTCCGTGCCGGTTTCGAATGCGGCTTGTCGTTGAAGAACTTCAACGACTATCAGGAAGGCGATCAGCTTGAGGTTTACGAAGTAACGGAAATTGCACGGACGCTGTAAGTGACGATCAACAAGAGTTTTTCACGCAAGGATCGAGTATCCGAACAGATTCGCCGGGAACTGGCGGATCTGATTCGTACGGAGCTTAAAGATCCGCGCGTCGGCATGATCAGCATCACCGATGTTGAGGTGACGGCTGATTATGCTCACGCCAAAGTGTTTTTCAGCACCTTGGCGGGCAGCGAAAATCTGCCTGCAGTCATGACCGGCCTGCAAAAAGCCTCCGGCTTTCTGCGCCGTGAGTTGGGCAAGCGCATCAGCATTCATATGACACCGCAGTTGCATTTCGTGTTTGATCAATCGCTCGAACGTGGAGCCGAACTCTCGAAGCTGATCCAGGTGGCCGTGGCGATTTCGGAAGCGCCAGACCCCACGCCAGAAGATTGATCTTGGCAACGAGTAACGCAACCAAGCGCAGTTGGAAGCGAGTTGATGGGGTGTTGCTGCTCGACAAACCGAGTGGCATGACGTCCAACTCTGCGTTGCAGTGCGCCCGCCGTCTGTTCTCGGCGGCCAAGGCAGGACACACCGGAACACTTGATCCCTTGGCAACCGGACTGTTACCGCTGTGTTTTGGTGAGGCGACAAAGTTCTCCGCCGATCTGCTCGAAGCAGACAAAACCTACGAGGCTGAACTCCTGTTCGGAGTGACGACCGATACCGGAGATTCTGAAGGCACTGTCTTGCAACGTCGCCAAGTGGAATTCGGACTACCTGATCTGGAGGCGGCATTGTCTCGCTTTCATGGCCGGATCAGCCAGATACCCCCCATGTATTCTGCCCTGAAGCGTGACGGTAAACCGCTTTACGAGTTAGCCCGACAAGGCATCGAAGTTGAGCGTGCCCCCCGTGAGGTAACCATAAACGAATTGCTGCTTCTCGGGTATTCGGGTGAGCGCTGCTGTTTACGCGTTTGCTGTAGCAAGGGAACCTACATTCGCACTCTGGCGGAAGATATTGGCGATGTTCTCGCTTGTGGTGCCCACTTGACTGCATTACGGCGGGTTAAGGTTGGCCCGCTACACATCGCTGACGCAGTCACTCTGGATCAGTTGAATGCACTATCCGAAGAAGATCGCGCCAATTTCCTGCTGGCGCCGGATGCTCTGTTGCAGACCCTGCCGGCAATCCATCTTGATGAGGAGGCCATGTTGAAGTTTTCGCACGGAAATCCTGTCATCATCACAGGCGGCCTCTTGGCAACACCAGGAAAGTGCCGGGTGTACGGCAACAATCGTTTGCTTGGCTTGGGTGAGACTAACGCTTCAGGGGAAGTAAAACCGCGCCGTCTGGCATGCGCCTGATCGCTTTATTCGCATCTTCTTGATTCCTTGCCCTTGCCGCCAGGCTGCTGAGCAAGCTATAATCCGCGCCTCGCTTCGCCAAGCGATTCACACATTTATTAACCTGGCGTGGGCTCTATCAAACTGGGGCTGCGTCGTTTTCTTACGAAAGAGAGTTTGACATGGCGATCAATGTTGCGCAAAAAGCGCAGATCATGACCGATTTTCAGCGTGCCGCAGGTGACACCGGTTCTTCCGAAGTCCAAGTGGCCTTGCTGACCGCACGCATCAACGACCTGACCGGTCACTTCAAAGCACACGTCAAGGATCACCATTCCCGTCGCGGCCTGCTGCGCATGGTGAGCCGTCGGCGCAAGCTGCTGGACTACCTGAAGCTCACGAACGTTGATTCCTATCGTGCGCTGATTCAACGTCTCGGCCTGCGCAAGTAAGCTGCTTACCGAACCGCTGTGCGGTTGGGAGTGCAGAAGATTCGAATGGATGACAGCGGCCAGCCCCTTGCGGGTTGTGCCGCTGTTCTTGCTTTTACTGCTTTTCGCCATGTTGGCGCATTGTTGAATTGCGTACCGGTGTCGTGGGTACGCGCGTTGAACTATTGAGAGAGGGAATAATGTTTACTATCGCCAAGAGAACTTTCGCCTATGGTGCTCACCAGGTTACTCTGGAAACCGGTGAGATTGCCCGTCAGGCCGGAGCGGCCATCATCGTGACGGTTGATGATACCGTCGTACTCGTTTCTGTGGTCGGCAACAAGTCGGTCAAGCCGGGGCAGGATTTTTTCCCGCTGACTGTCGATTACATCGAGAAAACCTATGCAGCCGGCAGGATACCCGGTGGTTTCTTCAAGCGCGAAGGCCGCCCGTCGGAAAAGGAAATCCTGACCTCGCGTCTGATCGACCGTCCGCTCCGTCCGCTATTCCCGGAAGGTTTCTACAACGAAGTCCAGGTTGTGGCGATGGTGGTGTCGCTCAATCCCGAAATCGATCCTGACATCCCGGCAATTATCGGTGCTTCGGCCGCCATGGCCGTTTCCGGCATCCCGTTCGACGGCCCGATCGGTGCCGCCCGTGTTGGTTATATCGATGGTCAGTACGTGCTTAATCCGACATTGACCCAACTCAAGAGCAGCCAGCTCAACCTGGTTGTCGCCGGAACGCAATCGGCAGTGCTGATGGTTGAGTCGGAAGCCGACATTCTGTCGGAAGAAATCATGCTCGGCGCCGTGGTTTTCGGCCACGATCAGATGCAAGTTGTCATCAATGCCATCAACGAACTGGTTGAAGAAGCTGGCAAGCCGGAATGGGTCTGGACGGCTGCCGCCAAGGACGAGGAGTTAGTCAGCAAACTTAACGCGCTGGTTGAAACCGATCTTCAGGATGCCTTCCGCATTACCAGCAAACAGCAGCGTACGCAGCGCATCAGGGAAATTTCTGACAAGGCGATTGAAGTGCTGACCGCTGGCGACAACGCTCCAGATGCCAACACTATCAAGAACCTGTTCTTCGACGTTGAAGCCAACATTGTGCGTAGTCGTATTCTGGGGGGCGAGCCGCGTATCGACGGTCGTGATACGCGCACCGTTCGTCCGATCGCCATCCGTTCAAGCGTTTTGCCTCGCACCCACGGTTCGGCTCTGTTCACCCGTGGCGAAACGCAGGCGCTGGTTGTTGCCACGCTGGGAACCGGCCGTGACGAACAGATCATCGATTCGCTGGCCGGTGAATACCGCGATCGCTTCATGCTGCATTACAACTTCCCGCCCTATGCCACTGGTGAATGCGGTCGCGTCGGTACGCCGAAGCGTCGCGAAATCGGTCATGGACGTCTCGCCAAGCGGGCAATGATCGCCGTGCTGCCGAAAGCCGAAGACTTTTCCTACACCATGCGCGTTGTTTCCGAAATCACTGAATCCAATGGTTCGAGTTCGATGGCTTCAGTCTGCGGTTCTTCACTGGCGTTGATGGATGCCGGTGTGCCGCTCAAGGCGCACGTTGCCGGTATTGCCATGGGTCTGATCAAGGATGGCAACCGTTTTGCCGTACTGACCGACATCCTGGGCGACGAAGATCACCTCGGCGACATGGACTTCAAGGTGGCTGGTACCGATTCCGGCATCACTGCACTGCAGATGGACATCAAGATCCAGGGCATCACCAAGGAAATCATGCAAGTTGCGCTGGCTCAGGCCAAAGAAGCTCGCTTGCACATCCTCGGACAAATGCAGAGTTCAACTTCCGGCCCCCGCGAAGAAGTGTCGACCTACGCACCGCGCCTGTACACGATGAAGATCAACCCGGAAAAGATTCGTGACGTAATCGGCAAGGGCGGTGCAGTCATTCGTGCCATCACCGAAGAAACCGGCACCACGATCGACATCAAGGAAGACGGTACGATAACCATTGCATCGGTTAGCGGTGAAGCGGCCAATGCGGCCAAGTCACGCATCGAAGCGATTACCGCTGATGTCGAAGTAGGCAAGGTCTACGAAGGTACCGTGCTCAAACTGCTCGACTTCGGCGCCATCGTCAGTATCCTGCCAGGGCGCGATGGTCTGCTGCACATTTCGCAGATCGCCAACGAGCGGGTCAATGCCGTTGCCGACTACCTCAAGGAAGGCCAGAAAGTCCGCGTCAAGGTACTTGAGGCTGACGAAAAGGGCCGTGTGCGTCTATCGATGAAAGCGCTGACCGTGGAAGAGGGCGGCGTTGCCCCGGCGCCAGTCCAGCCGCAGAACTAAATCGTTTTCCGCAGGACAAAAAAAGGACGCTGCGGCGTCCTTTTTTATTTCAACGACGAAAAAATCTTCGTCTCAGTCGGCTAACAGCCGAACCTACTTGGCGACCTGTCTTTCACGGACTTCCTCAAGCGTTTTGCAGTCGATGCAGAGTGTAGCCGTCGGACGTGCTTCGAGTCGCTTGATACCTATCTCGACGCCACAGCCGTTGCAGTAGCCGTAGTCACCACTTTCAATGTGATCTATTGTCTCTTCAATTTTCTTGATCAGCTTGCGTTCCCGGTCACGGTTACGCAGTTCAATCGCGATATCGGTTTCCTGACTCGCACGGTCGTTGGGGTCGGCGAATACGGTTGCCTCATCCTGCATGGTGTGAACCGTACGCTCAATGTCGCTCATCAGTTCCGCCTTGAGCGTTTCGAGGATGGTGCGGAAATGAGCCAGTTGTCTGCTGCTCATGTATTCCTCGCCTTTTTTGGCTGCCAAGGGGGGTAAAGGTTTGTGGAGCAAGTTTTCAGGCATCTTCAGAAACCATCCGTTCGTTATGCAAAAAGGTAACTAAATAACAGAATAAGCGGAACGTTGCAAGCAATCAATGAAATGTCAGGATTTTTGTTCATTCTCCAGATGCGAGATGGATTGTATAGCAGGCCGCGCATTGGACTACACCTTTAACTGTAGCGGCCCGATAACATAAACGCCTCGACCTGATTACATCCGTGTTTTCGGGACCACATTAACTGAGAATCTGCGACACGAAGTCGCTTGTAGAAGTTGTTCCCACATCAAAGGAGG
>NZ_JBMOJE010000097.1:0-20573 GCF_049316945.1 Propionivibrio sp.
CGAACTGGCTCTGCATTTCCTTCGGTCAGATTCCGGGTCAAGCCCGGAATGACGGGGGGGGGTGGTCAGAACAAATTTACCGTGACGCAGGGTAGCCGCGAAGCCAGAAAGCATTATTCAACGTCGGGAAATGGAGTATTGTTTCCGTATTGGCGAACCGGGTACCATCCTGAAAAAAGCGGGCGCCTGCGCCGGGCACTGTGCCCGAACCGGAGAAAGCCTGTGAGCAGCCGATGCCACCGCCGTTGAGGACTGAAGCCGAAGCGCCGCAGCGCTCCGCCGAGGCGCTTCTGCACGAACTGCAGGCGCATCAGATCGAACTGGAGATGCAGAACGAGGCGCTGCGGGTGAGCCAGTTGGAACTGGAGAAAACCCGCGACCGCTTTATCGATCTTTACGATTATGCGCCGGTGGGTTACCTGACCCTTACCGGCAACGCCCTGGTGGCCGAGGCCAACCGCACGGCCGCCACGCTGCTCGGCGTCGAGCGCAAGCAACTGCTTGACCTGCGCTTCGACCGTTTTGTCGCCGACGCCGATCTTGGAGTCTGGCAGCGCCAGTTCGCGGGCGTGATGGCGTGCGGCGGCCGGCAAGCTTTCGAGTTGGCGTTGAGAGCCGCCGAGGGGGATTTCCACTCGCCCTCTACTCGCCATGTCCATGTGGACTGTCTGCGCGTGGAGTCTGCCGAGGCGGGTGATCCGGATGCGTTGGCACCGACGCTGCGCATGACGCTGACCGACATCACCCAGCGCAAGGCCGCCGAGGATCAACTGGGCAAGCTCTCGCTGGCCGTCGAGCAAAGCCCGGAAAGCATCGTCATCACCAACCTTTGCGGCGAGATCGAATACGTCAATGAGGCCTTTGCGCGCAATGTCGGGATCCCCCGCGAGCAACTGATCGGCCGCAACCCGCGCATCCTGAAGTCGGGCAAGACGCCACCGGCAACCTATGTCGCCCTGTGGGACGCCCTGACGCACGGGCGGCCCTGGAAGGGCGAATTCATCAATCGGCGCCAGGACGGCAGCGAATATGTCGAATTCGCCATCATCACGCCGCTGCGCCAGTCGGACGGGCGGGTTACCCATTACGTGGCGGTCAAGGAAGACATCACCGAAAAGAAGCGCATGGGCGAGGAGCTCGACCGTCACCGCCATCATCTGGAGGGGCTGGTGGTCAGCCGCACCGCCGAGCTGGCCACGGCGCGCGATTCCGCCGAGTCCGCCAACCGCGCCAAGAGCTCCTTTCTCTCCAACATGAGCCATGAAATCAGGACGCCGATGAACGGTATCCTGGGCATGGCGTATCTGTTGCGGCGTGGCGGAGTCACCCCGCTGCAGGCCGAAATGCTGGACAAGATCGATGCTTCTGGCCGTCATCTGATCAGCGTCATCAACGATATTCTCGACCTGGCCAAGATCGATGCCGACAAGCTCACGCTCGAACAGCGGGACTTCCGCCTTGCCGACGTACTCAATGCCGTATTCGCCGTGCTCGGCGACAGTGTCAGAGCCAAGGGCCTGGCCCTGCACATCGATCTCGCCAGCGTACCGCAGGCCCTCTACGGCGACGCCACGCGGCTCAGTCAGGCACTGGTGAACTACCTGAGTAACGCCCTCAAGTTTACCGAACGCGGCAGAATCACGCTCAAGGGTCGATTGATCGAGGAGACTGAAAGCGGCTACCGCTTGCGCTTCGAGATCATCGACACCGGCATTGGCCTGACGGCCGAACAGCAAAAGAACCTGTTCCAGGCCTTCGTCCAGGCCGATAGCTCGACCACGCGCAAATACGGTGGCAGCGGCCTCGGTCTGGCGCTGACACAGCGCATCGCGCAACTGATGGGCGGCGAAGTCGGCGTCGTCAGCACGCCGGGCCAGGGCAGCACCTTCTGGCTGACTGTTTGTCTGGGCAAGGCGCGGGCAGGCCTTGCCGACGGCGGCGCGGCTCTGGGCGAGTCGGCGATAGAGGCGGCAAACCGGTCGGCCGAGGTCATCCTGCAGCGCGACCATCGCGGTAGCCGCGTCCTGCTGGCCGAGGACGATACCGTCACCCAGGAGGTGATGCTCCTGTTGTTGCGCGAGGTCGGACTGGTGCCCGAGCTGGCCAAAAACGGCGTCGAGGCAGTGCGCCTGGCGGCGCAGAGCGACTATGCGCTGATCCTGATGGACATGCAGATGCCGGAGATGGACGGACTGGCCGCGACGCGCGCCATCCGCGCTTTGCCCGGCCGGCAGGCGACGCCTATCCTGGCCACGACGGCCAATGCCTTTGACGAGGATCGCCGCGCCTGCCTGGCGGCGGGCATGAACGACTTTCTTGCCAAACCGGTTGATCCGGAGCAACTGTTTGCTCTCTTGTTGCACTGGCTGGTTCGCCCGTGAATCTGGAAAAAGCAGTTCGTCCACGAAAAACACCAAAAGCACGAAAAAAATCAAGGAGATAATAAGCTGAAGATTGCCACCCAAAGGGTGAATAGAGAAAATACATCAAGCTGTTGATTTTGTTCGTCCCTCTTCAGGGAGGCTACGCGCTGTCTTTCGTGATTTTAGTGGATAGACTGAGGTTTTAGGTTTAATCGCGCGTCCCGCTTCCTGCTTCGCTCAAATGCTAGAATCGCCGCTCGTCTCACGAGGAGCCACCGCGCATGAATTTTCAGCCCCCCGCTTTTGAATCGAAGATCGTTGCCCCCGGCGACTTGGCCGCGCGTCTGGCGCATCTGCCGCGCCCGCTGGTGTTTACCAACGGCTGCTTTGACATCCTGCACCGTGGCCACGTCACCCTGCTGGCGCAAGCGCGTGCGCTCGGCCAGTCGATGCTGGTGGCCGTCAATTCGGATGCTTCGGTCAAGCGGCTGGGCAAGGGCGATGAGCGCCCGGTAAATGCGCTGGCCGACCGGCTGGCGGTGATGGCCGCGCTGGAATGCGTTTCGCTGGTCACCTGGTTCGACGAAGACACGCCGATCGCGCGCATCCTGGAGTGTCGGCCGGACGTGCTGGTCAAGGGCGGCGATTGGCCGGTAGAAAAGATCGTCGGCAGCACGGAAGTTTCCGGCAGGGGCGGCCGGGTGGTGTCGATTCCCTTCATCCATCAGAAATCGACCACGGCGCTGCTGGACAAGATACGCAAGCTTTAACTAATAAACTCTGTTTAACCACGGCGGCACGGCGAACACAGCGTAAAAAATAATGATTTGAAGTTTTTCGCCGTGCCCGCTGTGCCGCCGTGGTTAATCGCTGTTAAAGATTACTTCCCAGATCGGCCTTGAACTTCTCCAGCAGCTTGCTCTGCCAGTCACTGGTGGTGGCCAGCTTGCCGAAGAAGAAGCGCAGCATCTTCGGTTCTTCGACAAAGGTCAGCCCGCCGACCAGGTCACGGTTCTTGTACAGCCAGACGATGCGGTCGATGGCGTACTTGAGCTGCGAGAGGGTGAACACGCGGCGCGGCAAGGCCAGACGCAGCAACTCCATGTTCGAATAGACCTCGTTGCCGTTCTCGTCGCGCTGCTCGGAAACCGAGCCACGTTCCATGCCGCGCACGCTGCTCACCAGATACAGCGCCGAAGCCAGCGCACCGGCCGGATACTGCGACTGCGGGATGTGCGGCAGGAAGCGCATGGCGTCGAGGTGGCAGCCGAGACCGCCGGCCGGGGTGATGACGGGAACGCCCTGGCGGTCGAGTTCATTGACCATGTATTCGATGAACTGCGGCCCCTGGCTGACCATGTCCTCGTCCATCGTTTCTTCGAGGCCGACGGTGATCGCCTCGATTTCGCGAATCGACATGCCGCCATAGGTCAGAAAGCCCTCGTACAGCGTGACCAGTTCGCGCATCTTGAGGAAGGCTTCCTGGCTGTTGGTGCAGATGCCGCCGCCACGCGCGCAGCCGAGCTTGCGTGCCGAGAAGTAGATGATGTCGCACAGCTCGGAGATCTGCATGGTGATCTCGCGGATGCTCAGGTTCTTGCAGGCTTCTTCGCGCGTCTTGATGAAGTACAGGTTATCGGCCAGCAGGCTGGCGTCGAAGACAATCATCAAGCCGTACTTGTCGCAAACCTTGCGCACCTCGCGCAGGTTGTCCAGCGAGTGCGGCTGGCCACCGATCAGGTTGGTGCCGGTCTCGATGCGCACGTAGGCGATCTTTGCCGCGCCATTCCTGACGATGGTCTCTTCCAGCTTGTCGGTGCACATGTTGCCCTTGAACTGGCAATCGCTGGTGACCTTGAGGCCTTCGTCGATGATGATTTCCTCGACCGAGCCCCCGTTGAGAACGATGTGCGCCTTGGTCGTGGTGAAGTGATAGTTCATCGGCACGATCGAACCGGGCGTCACGAATACGCGCGAGATGATGTTCTCGGCCGCGCGCCCCTGGTGCACCGGCAGGAAATATTCCTTGCCGAACAGTTCCCTGATCTTGTTTTCGAGCTTGGTGAAGGTCGCCGAGCCGGCATAGCTGTCGTCCGACTCCATCATCGCGGCGAGTTGCTTGTCGCTCATCGCGTTGACACCGCTGTCGGTCAGCATGTCGAGGAAAATGTCGGCGTTCTTGAGCAGGAAGGTGTTGTTTCCGGCTTCGTTGAGCGCTGCGAGACGGCGTTCGATCGGCACCAGATTGAGCTTCTGGACGATGCGCACCTTGTGCATTTCGAGAGGAACGGCCTCCCCGGAGAAAAAGCTGACTTTCGACATTTGTTGCTCCCTGTTTAAGTTGTATTGATGCGATGACTACTAAAATACCGGCGCCGGGCGCAGGTTTTCTCCCTCTACTCAGGGTAAATTTGTTCTAACGCCAACCCATTTATTTACCGTCATTCCGGGCTTGACCCGGAATGACGTTGGATAGGTTAGAACAAATTTACCCTGGGTGGGGGAGGGCGTCTGTTTTATTTTCCCCGTTGCCAGACCATTCCCCAGATCATCCCCGTCGTCACACAGGCCACCACCACGCCCAAGGTTACTCCCCAGGTGGTTCGATCCGGACCGATGATCGAAGACCACACGGCGGCAACGAGGCCACCGACCATCAGGCCGAATATCCCGCCAATGTATCCGCCGCGCTTGATCGCCCCTTCCCGACCATCCTCGCCGCAACAATGCGGGCAATAAATCGAGCCGTTGGGCACTTCACGCTCGCAACCCGGACAGACCACAACCTGCGGAACGTCTTTGTCCATCAAATTCTCCTCGCCAGTTCAGCCGCCTTGCCGGTGTAACCCCACGGCGTCAGTTCGAGCAGTTCGGCCTTGGCCGCAGCCGGAATTTCCAGATCCTGGACGAAGGCCTGCATGCCCTCGCGTGAGATGCGGTTACCCCGCGTCAGTTCCTTAAGCTTTTCGTAGGGGTTGGCGATGCCGAAACGCCGCATCACTGTCTGGATCGGCTCGGCGAGGAGTTCCCAGTTGGCATCCAGATCGTTGCGCAGGCAGTCGGGATTGGCTTCGAGTTTGTTCAGGCCGCGCAGCAAAGAATCGTAGCTGAGCAGGGTGTACCCCAAGGCGACGCCCATGTTGCGCAATACCGTCGAATCGGTCAGGTCGCGCTGCCAGCGAGAGATCGGCAGTTTTTCCGAAAGATGCTTGAGCAAGGCGTTGGCCAGCCCGAGATTGCCTTCGGAGTTTTCGAAATCGATCGGATTGACCTTGTGCGGCATGGTCGACGAGCCGATCTCGCCGGCCTTGAGCTTTTGCTTGAAGAAACCGAGCGAGATATAGCCCCATACATCACGATTGAGATCGAGCATGATGGTATTGACCCGGGCAAAGGCGTCAAAAAGTTCGGCCATCGCGTCGTGCGGCTCGATCTGGATGGTGTAGGGGTTGAATTCAAGACCGAGCGATTCGACAAAGCGTTTGCAGAAACTCTCCCAGTCGTAGTCTGGATAAGCGGCGAGGTGGGCGTTGTAGTTACCGACGGCGCCATTGATCTTGCCGAGCAGGCTGACACCGGCGATACGCGAACGGCCGCGTTCAAGGCGATAGACGACGTTGGCCATTTCCTTGCCAAGGGTGGTCGGGGTCGCCGGCTGGCCATGGGTACGCGCCATCATCGGCAGATCGGCATGCTCATGCGCGAGAACGCGCAGTCGTGCCGCCACGCTGTCGAGCATGGGCAACATCGTTTCGTCGCGTGCGGCCTTGAGCATCAGCGCATGCGAGAGATTGTTGATGTCCTCGGAAGTGCATGCAAAGTGGATGAACTCCGAAACCCGCATTACCTCGGCGTTGTTTGCCAACTGCTTCTTGATCCAGTATTCCAGCGCCTTGACGTCGTGGTTGGTGACCGCCTCGATGGCCTTGACCTCGGCCGCCTGCTGGGGATCAAAGCGGGATACCAACTGGTCCAAAATCGCCACGGTGTCCGTTGAGAAGGCAGGAATCTCGGAAAAATGCGGCTCGGCTGAAAGTGCCTTGAGCCATTCGATCTCGACTTGCAGACGGCGGCGGATCAGGCCGAATTCTGAAAACTGGGCGCGTAGGGCATCAACCTTGGCGGCGTAGCGGCCATCAAGCGGTGAAAGTGCTGTAAGGGAATTGAAAGACATAAGGCTCATCCTTTGCGGTAAGCCTGCCATTTTACCCGCCCAGCAAAACCTCCAGTAAATTGATCGCTGCGGGAATGCTATAATTTTGCAGAATCATTCTCCAACAGGAAGCCAATGAAGCTTATCGGATCACCGACCAGCCCCTACGTTCGCAAGGTACGTATCGTTCTGGCCGAAAAGAAAATCGAATACGATTTCGAACTGGACTCCCCGTGGACGCCGGAGTCGAATATTCCCAACATGAATCCGTTGGGCAAGATTCCGGTGTTGGTACTTGACGATGAAACAGTTCTGTTCGATTCGCGGGTTATCAGCGAATACCTCGATAACGTTGCTCCGAACAACAAGTTGATGCCCGGCCAGAATCGCGAACGTACCGAAGTCAAGCGCTGGGAAGCGCTGGGGGATGGTATTTGCGATGCGGCGGCACTGATTTTTCTGGAGAAAAAACGGCCAGTCAAGCAGCGAAGTGCCGACTGGATCACCCGCCAGGAAAGCAAGATTATCCGGGGCCTCGAATACATGTCGGAACAACTCGGTGACAATGGCTGGTGCATGGGTACGCACTTCTCACTGGCTGATATTACCGTCGGTTGCGCGCTCGGCTACTTGGCTTTCCGCTTTCCCGAGATCGACTGGAGCGTCAAGCACACCAACCTTGCTCGCCTGTTCAACAAGCTGATGTTGCGCCCGGCGTTTGCCGACACCGTTCCACAGGGCTGATCTTTCAGGAATCCCCTGTCTGCTCAATACATCGGCCTGCAAGCCGCGTCAACAGGTGATCTACAGGGTGCATGCCGGGAGACCGGCATGAACAAACGATTCTACGGTAGCCTGCCTCAAGATGCCCGCGTTCATTGACTCACAGGCGATATCGAAGCACAGCTTGTGTGTGATGTAGCCGGGGGTTACAACGACAGTTTCTTGAACACCCGCTCCGGGATGTGCCGGATGATGGCCATGATCAACCACCAGAATCCGGGCAGATAGACCTCGTCGCTCTTATTTTCAACCGCACGGACGATGCCGCGAGCGATGGCTTCCGGTTTTGCCCACAAAGCCCCCTTGCTGAAGGCGGCTGTCATCGGCGTATCGACGAAGCCTGGCTTGATGGTCAGCACTTGTACGCCCTTCTTCGCCAGTCGATTGCGCAAGCCCTGCAGGAAGATGCTGACCATGCCCTTGGCGGCGCCATAAATGTAGTTGCTCTGCCGGCCGCGGTCACCGGCGACAGAGCTGATGACCGCCAAGCTTCCCCGTCCCTCCGCTTCGAACTTTTCCCCCAGGCGGGTAGCCAGCGCAACTACCGACAACCCATTGGTTTCGATTTCCTTGAGCGTTTTTTCAACCGAGGCTTCGCAAGCCTTCTGGTCCGGCAGCGAACCGTGAGCGATGAGTGCGACATCCAGTCCGCCCATCGCCGCTTCGGCGGCTTCCAGCATGGCCGCATGCATTGCGCTGTCGCAGGCATCCATCGTAAAACAGCCGACCGCAGCCGCACCACGCACCCGCAGGTCGGCAGCGATGGCGTCGAGCCGTGCCGCCTTGCGCCCAACCAGAAACAGCGCATCCCCACGCGCCGCCCAGAGACGCGCCGTCGCTTCTGCAATGGCCGAAGTAGCACCGACGATCAAAATCTTCTGCATAAAACCTCTCTGACACTACGATAACTTACAAACCTCAGTCTATCCACGAAAATCACGAAAGACACGAACAAAATCAATAGCTTGATGAATTTTCTCTATTCACCCTTTGGGTGGCGATCTTCAGCTAATTATCTCCTTGATTCTTTTCGTGATTTTGGTGTTTTTCGTGGACGAACTGCCTTTTTCTACGATAAAACTCGCCGGGCAAAATCCGATGAAAACTTCGGATCGATGAAGGGCAGAAACTCATTGAGGCGCGGATAGCTGCGCCGGAAAAACTCGCCGCTCATGCGTGCATCCTTGGCCGCGTAGAGCCGCCCCCCGGCGGCGCCGACAATGGCATCGAGACGATCGAACAGGGCCAGCGTCGGCGCGCCCCGATTCGGGAAATCGAGCGCCAGCGTTACGCCCGGCATCGGGAAGGACAGCAGTCCGGGGCTGGCGCGTTCGCCAAAGGTTTTCAGCACGGCGAGGAAGGAGCCCTGTCCGCTCGCCGAAATGCTGCGCAGGACATCGACCAGTGCCTCGCGTGCGGCCATTGGCAGCACCAACTGGTACTGGTAGAAACCCTGCCGGCCGTAAAGCCGGTTCCAGTGCAGGACGCCATCGAGCGGATAAAAGAATGGCGCGTAGTGCGTCACTGACGTTGCTGCCAAGGGGCGACGGTAATAGGCCTGATTGAAGGCACGCAGAGACAGGCCATTGATTAGCGAAAATGGCAGCGTCAGCGGGAAACTCAAGGGTTTCCTGGGTGCCAAGGCAAGATCGCCGTCCGCCACGTGGTCACCGCCCATGAAGATTCCGCGCGGCGTTGACGCCAGGCAGTCGATCCACGCCACCGTATATTCGTGCCGTGCTTCGGCGATTGTGTTGAGGGCAAAAAACTCGTCCAGCCCGCTAAAACGGGTGTTCTCGACAGCGATACCTGTGCCGGAAATCCGCTTCAATTCCATCTCGACCCAGGTAATCAGGCCGGTCAGCCCGAGCCCGCCAATCGTCGCCGCGAACCAGTCGGCGTTTTCGCCGGACGAACAAATCCGGCGGGAACCATCGGACCGCAACAGTTCGAAGCGCCGTACATGGCAGCCGAAAGTTCCGGCGCCGTGATGGTTCTTGCTATGCACGTCGTTGGCGATGGCGCCGCCGACGGTGACGAAGCGCGTTCCCGGTGTCACCGGCAGGAACCAGCCGCGCGGCACGAACACCTCGAGAATCTCCGAGAGCAGGACACCGGCTTCACAGCTCAGCACGCCGCTGGCCTCGTCAAACGCGATGAACCGATCCATTCCGCGCGTGTGCAGCAGGGTGGCGCCGCTGTTCAGGCCGACATCGCCATAACTGCGACCGTTGCCATAGGCCAGCAAGCTGCGGTCAATGCTGGGCAGGGCGGCAGCGCGATCAACCCACCAGCGCTCGTCGAGCGCTGGTTTTGCCGGCAATTGACCCCAGGAACGTAGCGCCATTTCAGCGCTGCCTGGCCAAGAAAACAGCACCGAGCCCGACGGCAAACCACAACGTTGCCAGACGACAGATGAGCGTCGCCGTCACCGCCGCCGGCTCGGGAAAACCATTCAGCACCAACAGGCCGATCATCACCGCCTCGCTACTGCCCAGACCGCCGGGCAGAAAGGAAAGCCCGCCGACCAGCATGGCAAAAGCGTAGATGAACACCGCCGTCGTGATCGGCAGCGGATGCCCGAGCGCAGAGAGCAGCCACCAGAAGCCGAAGCCTTCGGCAAACCAGGCAACTACACCAATCAATAGCCCCATCGACATCGCCGGCAGCGAAAAACAGCGGCGAAAATGCAGGATGATCTCGCACAGACGAACGATGAGTTTCGCCCATTTCTGCGTCCTGACCATGGCCCAGCGGTCAATGGCCGCAATCAACGCCGTCCACTGCACCAGCACAAGGGAAAGAATAACTCCGCCCAGCGCCAGGCCGACCACCGGTCGCGCCGGAGCGTAAGCCCACAGGCCGATGGCGGCAAGCACGAGAATCGACAGCAGATCGCTGGCCCGCTCGGCAAAGAAGGCGGCAATGCTGGCTGCCGCCGGTACGCCATGCGGTTTGAGGAGCACCGAACGCATCATCTCGCCAAGCTTGCCGGGGCTGGTGGTCAGGGCAAAACCGGAAAAATAGACATCGAGGTTGATCCGCCAGGCCACCGGCGCCTCCAGCAACGCCAGGTAACGCCCCCAGCGCACGAAACGCAGCAGGTAATTGCTCAGCGAGAGCGCCAGCAAACCGAAAATGACAAAAGGACCGACCTGAACCACGGCGGCAACCACTTCCCGCCAACCCGCCCACAGCGAAAGGCCAAGGTAACCCAGCGCGGCCAGCGCCACGCTCCACAACACGGCGCGTAGCGGCAGCTTCGGGGCAATGAAGGATTTCAAAGGCAAGCGCTTTCAACGCAGAGGGCGCAGAGGCGCAGAGAACGCAAAGTTTTTTCACAAGGCAGCTTCTTGATGTTTTTCTCTGCGTACTCTGCGCCTCTGCGTACTCTGCGTCGAAAGAGGTTTCTTGCTCTCAAACGATCACGCCCCCGCCCAGACAAACCCGGCTCTCGTACACCACCGCCGATTGCCCCGGCGTTACCGCCCATTGCGCTTCGGCAAAGCGGATCAGGCAGGAAGCGGCATCGATGCGTTCGATCTCGCACGGCGCATCGGCCTGCCGGTAGCGCGTCTTGGCGCCATAAACCCAGTGCGGGTGCGGCATTTCGCCGGAGATCCACGACAGTTGATCGGCGTTCAGTTGATCGACCAGCAGGGCCGGGTGATCATGTCTTTGCACAACATAAAGGACGTTGTTGACCATGTCCTTGCGGGCCACGAACCAGGCGTCGTGCTCACCGTCCTTGGCGTAATTTTTCGTTCCGCCGATATGCAGGCCCTTGCGCTGGCCGATGGTGTGAAAGGTCAGGCCGTCGTGTTCGCCGAGCACGCGTTCGTCGTCAAGGCAGCGAATTTCGCCCTTCTTCGGCGGCAGATAGCGCATCAGGAATTCCTTGAACGGTCGTTCGCCGATGAAGCAGATGCCGGTCGAATCTTTTTTGACGGCCACGTGAAGATCGGCTTGCAGAGCCATTCTCCGGACATCGCGCTTGTAAATGTCGGCCAGCGGAAACAGCGTCTTCGACAACTGTTGCTGGTTCAGTCGGTGCAGGAAGTAGCTCTGATCCTTGGTGCCGTCCTCGGCCTTGAGCAACTGGAACTTGCCGTCGAACTCGCGCACCCCGGCGTAGTGGCCGGTGGCGATCTTCTCGGCGCCAAGCGTCAGCGCATGTTCGAGAAAGGCACGGAACTTGATCTCGGAGTTGCACAACACATCGGGATTCGGCGTGCGGCCGGCCTGGTATTCCTTGAGGAATTCGGCGAAGACGCGCTCCTTGTACTCCTTGGCGAAATTCACCACTTCTACGTCGATGCCGATCTTGTCGGCCACGCTCATCACGTCGATCAGATCCTGGCGCGACGAGCAATATTCATCGGTATCGTCGTCCTCCCAGTTCTTCATGAACAGGCCGATCACGTTCCAGCCCTGTTCCTTCAGCAGCAGCGCCGCCACCGAGGAATCGACGCCGCCGGACAAGCCGACAACAACGGTCTTGCCCTTGTTCTCACTAATAACCATTCGGATTTTCCCCCGCGCGCCATAGCGCCAGCGGCATCACCACTGCCGGTTGGCCGTTATCAAAAAACCAGCTATCCACCACGTAACGCTCCGGCAGTTCGCCCTGTTTCGCTGGCCCCGCTTGTTCAACTTCCTCGATCTGCGCCGAGAAGTGGTCAAAGATCAGGAGCCGCCGCCGCAAGACTGGATCAAGCACCCGGTGATAATGCAGCCATCCCTGTTTCTCCATCAGCCGCAGCAGTCGCGTCGTGGTCGTCGAATGGTCGATGCAATCCATCTTGCCGTACACCGCATCGTCGGCGTAGTTGCCGCCACGATCGGCCGAAATCGCCGACTGCTGGCCGGCCCAGCCGAGCAGGCGGCCTACGGCAGTGCTGATGCCATCACGTTCCTGTGCTGCATCGTGCGCCTCTCCCAGCAGCAAGCCAAGCACGCGCAACTGCTCGTCGCTATAGACAATTTCCGCCTGTGTCAAGCAACCGTAGTTGAAGCAGATGGAAACCCGTTCATCAGCTCCCGCAGACAGTGAACACAGCAGCAGAAAGCAGCCCAGTAACTTCATTCGTAGTGCGTAATCAGTTCAAGTGGATAGCGCTTTCCTGCCAGCCAGTCCTCAATGCAGCGCAGAATCAGCGGGCTGCGGTGCCGCGCTTCGAGGGCGCGTATTTCCTCTAGCGTCAGCCAGTGTGCGGCGATGATTCCGTCGTCCAGTGGGCGTTGTGTATCATGCCCGTCGATCTCGCCGCCGAAGGCAAAACGCAGGTAGGTCACGTCCTTGGCTGCGTTGCGCCAGTTATAGACGCCTACCAGATACTTCGGAACGAAGCTGTAGGCCGTTTCTTCCAGCGCCTCACGGATCACCGCAGCGGTCAGCGACTCCCCGCATTCGAGGTGGCCTGCCGGCTGGTTGAATCGAATTCCTTCATTGGTTTCCTCCTCGACGAGCAAAAACTTTCCGGCACGTTCGACGACGGCGGCGACCGTGGTATTGGGTTTCCAGATCATGGTGGGCTTCGAGAGGATGCAAGAGGCACATTTTACCGCCAACCGGGGGGCAAAATCGGCTAGAATTTCGCTTTCAAAATTTGCGACAGAGGGAGATAAAAACCATGTCAATGGCGGATCGCGACGGATTCATCTGGCACGACGGCAAGCTGGTGCCGTGGCGCGAGGCTACCACCCACGTACTGACCCACACGCTGCACTACGGCATGGGCGTTTTCGAGGGTATTCGCGCCTACAAGGCCGACAAAGGCACCGCCATTTTCCGCCTCGACGAGCATATCGACCGCCTGTTCAACTCGGCCCATATCTTCCAGATGAAAATGCCGTATGACAAGGCCACCCTGACCGAAGCGCACAAGGAAGTCGTACGTTCCAACAAACTCGAATCCTGCTACATCCGCCCGATTGTCTTCTATGGTTCGGAAGCGATGGGCATCGCCGCCACCGCCATCAGCACGCACGTCGCTGTCGCCGCCTGGCCGTGGGGTGCTTACCTCGGTGCCGACGGCATGGAGAAAGGTATTCGCGTCAAGACCTCTTCCTTCACCCGTCACCACGTGAACGTCAATATGTGCCGCTCCAAATCGGTCGGCACCTACACCAACTCGATCCTGGCGCACCAGGAAGTCGCCCACGACGGTTACGACGAAGCCTTGCTGCTCGACGTTGACGGCTACGTCGCCGAAGGTGCCGGAGAAAACGTTTTTCTGGTCAAGAAGGGCAAGTTGTACACGCCGGATCTCACCTCCTGCCTTGAGGGCATCACGCGTGCTTCGGTACTCACGCTGGCCGACGATCTCGGCATCCAGGTGATCGAGAAGCGCATCACGCGCGACGAAGTCTATTGCGCCGACGAAGCATTTTTCACCGGCACCGCGGCTGAAGTCACGCCGATCCGCGAACTCGACAACCGGCAGATCGGCGTAGGCCATCGCGGCCCGGTCACCGCCCGGATACAGAGCCTTTTCTTCGACTGCGTCAATGGCCGAGTGCCGGCGCATGAGGACTGGCTCAGTTACATTTGATGCTTACGTTTGACAACCGTTTAATTCCAGATCGCAAGGTTCTGCTCCATGGCTGAAAATACTGCATCGAAAGTAATCGAAGTTACTGCACATGACCTGCCGCTGCACTGCCCGATGCCGGACGCGCCGCTCTGGTCACGCCATCCGCGCGTTTTTCTCGACGTCACCCATACCGGCGATGCCGTCTGCCCCTATTGCAGCGCGCACTATGTCTTCAAGGGCGAAGCGCCCAAGGGGCATTGAAGCAGTGAGAGGTTGTGAAAATATCAAGAATCCACCGCAGAGGCGCACCCCAAGGGTATTTCCTACGGGGCACAAAGGCGCAGAGGAAACGCAGAGGAACCCCATTGTTTTTAAAGGTTTTCTCTGCGAAACCTCTGCGGCTCTGCATTTCCTTCGGTCACCTTTGCGCCTCTGCGGTGGGTGTTCAGGCATTTTTTCACAACCTCTGAGGAGACGGGAGTAAGGAGTGAAGAGTGGCCCCCCGGAAACCGGAGAGACTGTTTCAACTCCTCACTCCTCACCCCTCACTCTTGACTGTACCAAAGCACTGGTTGTCGCTCCCGCCTGGATTGGCGACACAGTCATGGCGCAGCCGCTGTTCAGGCGGCTGCACGAAAACACGCCAGGGTTGCGACTCGACGCCCTCGCACCGAGCTGGGTGGCTCCCGTCATGCAACGCATGCCCGAAATCGGGCAAATCATCGGCAATCCCTTCGCGCACGGCGAACTTTCCCTCACAGCGCGTTACCGTCTGGCACGCCAACTGGCTCAAGCCGGCTACCAGCGCGCCTACATCCTGCCCAATTCGCTCAAGTCCGCGCTCATTCCCTTTCTGGCCGGCATTCCGGAACGTGTCGGGTTCACCGGCGAGTCGCGCTACGGTCTGATCAACTATCGTCATACCCTGGACAAAATCGCCCTGCCGCAAATGGCCGAGCGCTTCGCGCAACTTGCCGAACCGCTCGGGGCGCCGTTATCCAGGCCACTCTCGCAGCCACGCCTGGCGTCAAGTAGCGAACAGCAGGCAGAAACGCTCAAGGCTCTCGGTATCCAGCGCACGGAAAAAGTGGCGGTTTTCTGCCCCGGGGCCGAATACGGCCTGGCCAAGCGCTGGCCGGCCGCTCATTTCGCGACGCTGGCCGATGAACTGGCGCGGCGCGGCTACGCGGTCTGGCTGCTTGGCGCACCGAAAGACAAGGCGGTCGGCGACGAAATTGTCCGCCTGGCGGCAGCGGCCACCGCTCCAAAAAACCTCTGCGGCAACACCTCGCTGACGCAGGCCATTGACCTCATCGCTGCTTCCAGCTTTGTCGTCTGCAACGATTCCGGTCTGATGCACGTCGCGGCTGCGCTGGACCGGCCACTGGTCGCCATTTATGGATCATCTTCGCCCGGTTTTACGCCGCCGCTTTCGGCACGAGCGAAAATCATCAGCCTCAATCTCGACTGCAGTCCGTGCTTCAAGCGCGAGTGTCCGCTCGGTCACCTCGACTGCCTGAACAGACTTGAGCCACAGCGGGTGCTCGACGCCTGCCTTGACGTTCCCCCTTTAACGCTCACCCGACGGGAGCTGCCATGACTATTATTTTCACCTCCGCCGAAGACGCTGAAGATGCCTTTTATGACGCCATTGGCCGTGGCGATCTCGATGCGCTGATGAATGTCTGGGCCGAAGACGAGGAAATCGTTTGCATTCACCCGACCGGGCAACGGCTGATGGGACCGATGGCGATCCGCGACAGCTGGCGTGCAATCCTGACCAATAATCCTCGTCTCATCGTGCGCATCAAGCGCAGCATTCGCTGGAAAGGCCTGCTGATCTCCGTCCATAGCATTGTCGAAACGCTCTACCTCGGCGACGAACCGACACCGCACGGCCCGATGTTATCCACCAACGTATTTCAGCGCGGTGCCATTGGCTGGCGCCTGCTCTCGCACCACTCTTCTGCCGCCGCAGATACCTACATCGCGGAGAGCGCGGAGGCGGACAGCGAGCCACGCAACGGCATCGTGCGCACCCTGCATTGATTGCCTACGCTGCGCCGACCTGGCTCCCCGGCGGCCATCTCCAGACCATCTACCCGCTGCTGATCAAGCCCGGTCCGTACCCTTACCGGCGAGAGCGCTGGGAAACGCCGGACCAGGACTTCATTGACCTCGACTGGAACGAAACAGCGACTTCTACGCTGGGTAACGAAAAAACGCCGCTGGTAGCACCGCTTGTTGCTCTTTTCCACGGTCTTGAAGGCAGTTCGAGCAGCCATTATGCACTGGCTCTGATGCACGCGTTGACGGCCATCGGCTGGGGTGGCGTGGTGATCCATTTTCGTGGCTGCTCCGGCGAACCCAACCGGCTGCCGCGCGCCTACCACTCAGGCGACAGCGAAGAAATCCACTGGATACTGCACCGACTGAAACAACGTCACCCGGATCGACCGCTTTACGCGGTCGGCGTCTCGCTCGGCGGCAATGCCCTGCTCAAATGGCTGGGAGAGAGGGAATCATCCGCAACCCGCTTGCTCTGCGGCGCTGCGGCGATCAGCGCACCGCTCGACCTCGCCGCCTGCGGCCACCACTTGGCAAGTGGTTTCAATCGCGTCTACACGAAGCACTTTCTGCAAACGCTCAAGCAAAGTTCGGCGGCCAAATTGCAGCGCTTTCCCGGCTTGTTTAACGAACAGCGCATGCGCCAAGCTGCCACCCTTTACCAATTCGACGATGTGGTGACCGGACCGCTGCACGGCTTTGCCGGGGCCGAGGACTACTGGCGACGCGCTTCAAGCAAGCCCTGGCTGGCCGCCATCCGCCTGCCGACGCTGGTGCTCAACGCGCTGAACGACCCGTTCCTGCCGTCCCACGCGCTACCGAGGCCCGATCAGGTTGCCGCTGCGGTGAAGCTCGAACTCCCGCGCGAAGGCGGACACGTCGGCTTTGTTACCGGTAGCCTTCCCGGACGACTCGACTGGCTGCCGCATCGCCTGCTGCATTTCTTTCAGCACGAAGTTTGATCTGGAGAGGGACGGCAACCATGCCACAAGGCAATGAATACGGACGTCTTCTGGACGAATGCCCGGCAAGCCAATATCCATCAGTGTCTTCAGGCATGCCATTGGTAGATCGCCTATTGACGGGCGTTGCAGGCGCATTCTCTGCGACCGGGTCACGATGTCGTCACCAACTTTTTTCAGTCTGAAGCCTGGCTGACAACGTGCCAATGGACTAACCGGGTTAAACGTTCTTCCCTTGGTAGTGCTAAGATTTGCAATTGACCATCAGGCCGCGCCCGAACGCCAACGAGGAAAAATATGCCCGACCACGACCTGCAGGAAGTATTCCTCGGCCGCCAGCCGATTCTGGATCGCAGCCAGCAATTGTTCGCCTATGAACTGCTCTTTCGTAGCGGCAGTGCGGAGAACGGGAACTTTGCCAGCTTTGTCGATGGCAATCAGGCGACCGCCACCGTCATTACCAATGCCTTTACCGAGTTTTCGATGGCCGACGCCCTCGGCCCTTATCAAGGCTTCATCAAGGTTGACCACGGACTGCTCTTCAGCGATCTGATCAATGCCCTGCCGCCGCATTCCGTCGTACTCGAGATCCTCGAAACCGTTGCCCAGACCCCTGAAATGCTTGCGCGCTGCGAGCAATTGCGTGGCGAAGGATTCGTTCTGGCGGTCCGGGAGCGGCCCGAATCACTCGACCAGTCCCGCCCGCTACTCAAGCTCGCCCAGGTCATAAAAGTCGATATTAGTCGCGTTGATCCCGCCCGGCTGAAGCAACTGGCCAATAACCTCAAACCGCTGGGCAAGTCGATTCTTGCTGAAAAGGTCGAAAGCAACGAGCAGATGCAGCTTTGCCATTCGCTCGGCTTCGATCTTTTCCAGGGCTACTATTTTGCGCACCCCACCGTTATGCACGGCAAGCATCTGCAGAGTTCCGAACTCTCGTTGCTGCGTCTGCTCGGACTGCTGAGCCAGGAAGCCGACATTGCCGAGGTAGAGAAGATATTCAAACAGGAGCCGGTGTTGACGATCAATTTGCTGCGCCTGACCAACTCCGCCGGCAGCGGAATGGCGACAAGAATCACCTCGCTGCGTCACGCCATTACCCTGCTAGGACGTCGGCAACTTTTGCGCTGGCTGCAACTCCTGCTCTACAGTGGCGCCTCAGGCTCAACACAAACGGTCAACCCGCTGCTGCAACTGGCCGCCACTCGTGGGCGCCTGATGGAACTGCTGGTCGACCGGACGCCGGGGGCCAAGGCCGGCGGCCGTGATCTCATTGACCAGGCCTACATGGTAGGCATCCTGTCGCTGATGCCGACACTGGTCGGCACCAGCATGTCCGAAATCCTCGCGCAATTGCCGGTGGCCCGCCCGGTTCATGATGCGCTGGCCGATCACTCCGGGGCACTGGGTGACCTGCTAAGCCTGGTCGAGTTGTTGGAAGGATCGCTGGAAGGATCGCTGGAAGGATCGCTGGAAGTTTCGGTGCCGGTGGATGGTGGTGCCAAGGCAAAAAGCCTGCTGCAGCGATTGCCCGGAATCGATGCCAAATTTGCCAATAGCTGCCTGACCAGTGCGCTGACCTGGGCCAACAATCTTGCACGCGAATCATCCTGAGCCTGTCTTGCTGAATCGCCAAGGTGCTACCCAAACCAATGCCTGGAACCCATAGTTCACAAATATTTCTTGGCCGCCAACCGATTCTTGGGCGCGAGCAGCAGTTGCTCGCCTACGAGTTGCTTTTTCGCGATGGCCTGATCACCACCGGCAACCACGCCAACGTGCTCGACCCGACCTACGCCACGGCGATGGTGATCGCCAATGCCTTTACCGAATTCTCAATCGGCGGCGTACTCGGCCCCTATCGCGGCTACATCAATATCAACCATGAACTCCTGTTCAGCGACCTGATTGAAGCGCTTCCGCCGGAACTGGTTGCCCTGGAAATTCTCGAAAACATCCTGCCCGCGCCGGAGGTCATTGCCCGTTGCCAGCAACTTCACGACAGGGGGTTCACCCTGGCTGTCGATGACATCGTTCAGGTTGACGAGGCGTATCGTCCGCTGCTGGCATTGGCCGACATCATCAAGGTCGATATCACCGCCCTGGATGCCGACCGCTTGTGCGCACTGGTTACCGAGCTCAAGACGTTTGGCAAGAAACTGCTCGCCGAGAAGGTGGAATCAGTAGAGCAACTGACCCTGTGCCAAAGCCTCGGCTTCGATCTGTTTCAGGGCTATTATTTTGCCAAGCCGACCATCATCGTCGGGAAAAAACTCAATCCCTCGCAACTGGCGCTCGTGCATCTGCTCGCTCTGGTCATGGAAGACGCCGACACCAGCGCCATAGAGAACGCCTTCAAGCTCGAACCGGGACTGACCATCAACATGCTGCGCCTGACCAATTCAGTCAGCAGCGGCCTGTCGACCAGAATCACCTCGCTGCGGCACGCCATAACGATTCTTGGCCGCCGGCAGTTGCAGCGCTGGTTGCAACTCCTGATCTACACCAATCCCAAGGGCACGACGCAGGGCATTAACCCGCTGCTGCAGTTGGCCGCAACCCGCGGGCGGCTGATGGAACTGCTGGCCGACCGCCTGCAGTCGAGAAACCACGAGTTTTCGGATCAAGCCTTCATGGTCGGCATCATGTCGCTGATGCCCGCTCTGCTTGGCATGGCGATGGAGGACATTCTCGCTCAGTTGCCCGTCGCCCAACGTGTCAAGCAGGCGCTGACCGAGAATGCCGAACATAGTGGTCTGCACGGCCAACTTCTGAACCTGGTTGCCGCCACCGAACAAACCGATCCGCTCGTGCTTGATGAAGCCCTGCACCAACTGCATGGGATCAATGCCGATTTTCTTGGCAATTGCCTCACAAAAGCCTTGTCCTGGGCCAACAACCTTGGTCAACAGCAGACCACCGCAGCCAGTGGGCAATAGCCCTCTTCGCCTGCTCAATCCAGATGAGTGACTCAGCCATCAACGACGCCCTTCTCAGTCGTCAGCCGGTTCTCGACAAGCAGCAGGAACTCGTCGGTTAGGAGTTGACGCTCCAGCCGAACCCGGACGCGCTGAACCCGTCGGCTCACGACCGGTCACGTGCGGCCACGCTGGTTTGCGCCACCTACGCCGAACTCGGCATACGCAGCGCACTGGGGCGAAGCACGGCATTCCTGCCGGTCGACCTGGATTTTCTTCACGACAATGCGATCGAGGCGCTGCCGTCCGACGCCGTCGTTTTTGAACTCGTTCTCGATGCCGCGTCGGACGGGAGCACTCTCGACCGCTGCCGCACCCTGCGTGAACGACACTATTCGCTGGCACTGGGCAACTACGCTGGACTTGATGAGCGTAGCCGACCCTTGCTGACCATGCTCGACGTTATCAAGATCGACATCAGCCAATACGACGATGCGATGCTGAACGACCTCGCCGGCCCGCTGACAAAACTTCCGCTCAAGCTGTTAGGAGCGGCTACGAAATAACTTCCCGATTTTATCTTCTCACCTGCATTGATCGCGCAATCCAGATGATCACCAAAGCAGAAGCACGACACTGCCATCGATTCGCTTCGGCAACAAGCTGAATAAGGAATCATCGCTGAAAGCCGCGTCGATAGGCGTTCTACAACAATGACGCCAGAAGAGTCAATGAATACGCCACTCTTCAGGCACGCATGCTGTAGATTCCCTATCCATGCGCCCCGCAGT
>NZ_JBMOJE010000098.1:0-20152 GCF_049316945.1 Propionivibrio sp.
AATGCATCTGGCATATTTGCAAAACTGAAAAATTGAGACATCGATAATGTCTCGAAATGAAGCTGCGCATCGCAGTTTCCGGTTTAATATTGTGGTGCAAACCTTCCAGCACTCTCGACTCAAGGAGCAACAATGAAATTCCAGTTCGACATCCGCTGCACCTTCTCGCTGCTCGTTTTCGGCCTCGCCACCGCCAGCCTTGCGGGAGCCGCGCTGGCTGCCGACATGCCCAAACGCAAAGCCGGCTTGTGGGAAATAACCATGCGCATGGAAGGCGCGCCTGGCATGGGCCCGATGCAACAGTGCATCGACCAGAACACCGACAACCTGATGCAGCAACAGGCCAAGAATGGAAAATCGGACTGCAGCGTGATGGATGTCAAACCGATGGGCAACATGGTGACCATCCATTCCGTGTGCAAGATTGAAGGCTCGACTGCGACGATCAATGGCTTGTTCGAAGGCGCTTTCGATTCGAGCTACAAGGGAACGATGAAAACCCACTACAGCCCGCCGCTGCATGGCATAAGCGTGTCCAACATGACGCACGAAGCCCGCTGGCTCGGTCCCTGCAAACCCGGCCAGAAGCCCGGCGATGTGGTCATGCCGAACATGGGTGGTGCCAACATCAACGAGATGATGAAGAAGCAACAGCACTAAGAACGACAAATTCGGTCGCGTGTTGCACCCCGGGGGTGTCTTTTGGGTTCGTATAGAATTGTGTTCCGGTAACTACTCAGACCCTTGCAGAAGGTGCTACGCAACTCAAGCGAAGCGAGGCAGAGGTGGCTTGCCTTCGAATTATAGAATAGTCGCCATGAAGCGTTATCTTGATGACCTCGTTGCGACTGATCTGCAACGCAAAATGGTATTGCTCACTGGACCACGGCAGGTGGGCAAGACGACACTATGCCGTCATCTGATGGAACGTTTCCCGCCCGCCCAGTATCTCGACTGGGATGTTGCCGTCGACCGGGCAATCATGCAACGACAGACGTGGAGCGCGCGGACCCGCCTGCTGGCGATGGACGAAATTCACAAGATGCCCGGCTGGAAGAACTGGCTCAAGGGCGTTGTCGATGGCCGCTCGGCGGAACAATCGCTGCTGGTAACCGGCAGTGCGCGCATGGAGACCTGGGGGCAAAGCGGCCAAACTGAAACCCCGCTGGCCGGGCGTTACCTGCCCTTCCGGCTGCATCCGATTTCGGTACGCGAGTGGTGCGAGCAGCAGGGCGGCACACCAGCCGACGCGTTGACCCGGCTGATGGAACGTGGCGGCTTCCCCGAGCCGTGTCTTGCCGAGAGAGCCGAAGACGCCGAACGCTGGCGCCGGCAATACTTTACCGATCTGATTCGCGAGGATGTCGTCGAGTTTTCACGTCTCCACGAAATCACGGCCATGCGGTTGTTTGTGGAACTCTTGCGCGAACGCGTCGGGTCGCCGCTGTCACTGGCCTCCATTGCCCGTGACTTGGCCGTTTCACCGACCACGCTGAAGCGCTACCTGAACATCCTGCAAGCGCTTTACATCGTATTCACTGTCCAGCCGTGGCACCACAACATCGCCCGTGCCATCCTGCAAACGCCGAAAGTGTATTTCTTCGACACCGGGCTGGTGCGTGGCGATGCTGGTATCCGCCTCGAGAACGCGGTCGCCGCCATGCTGCTCAAACATGTGCATTTCCTGCAAGACACCCAGGGAAAAAACATTGGTCTGCACTACATCCGCACCAAGGACGGTGCCGAAGTCGACTTCGCTCTCAGCGATGACAACCGGTTGCTGCAGTTGATCGAATGCAAACTGTCGGACAATTCGCCGCACCGCGCACTGATGCGCTTCGCCGGTCATTTTGCCGAGGCCGAAGCCGTGCAGATCGTCCATGACCTGCGCCAGGAAGAATACCGCGCACCGATACACATTCTCGATGCGGCAAACTGGCTCAAGGGGCTGGCCGCATGATCGGCGTTTTCGACAGCGGCTTGGGCGGACTCTCGGTGCTGGCGGCGATTGCCCATGCCCTGCCCCAGGCGAATCTCGTTTACTTCGCCGACACCGCGCACGTTCCTTACGGCGACAAAGACGACGGTTTCATCCGCAATCGCGTGCTGAAGATCGGCCGCCATCTCGTTGACCAGGGCTGCACGGTGATCGTGGTCGCCTGCAACACGGCAACGGCCGCTGCCGTTGCGGCACTGCGCGAGACGCTGCCTGACATCCAGATCGTCGGCGTCGAGCCGGGCGTAAAACCTGCGGCTGTCGCTTCGAACAGCGGTCGCATTGCCGTCCTGACGACCACCTCCACCGCGCGCAGCGAGCGGCTTGCCCTGCTCATCCGGCAGCACGCCGGCACGGTGCAGGTCGACGTTCTGCCCTGCCCCGGCTGGGCCACCAAGGTCGAGACCCTGCACCTCGACGACCCCGACTTTGCCGAAACCGCCCGCCGGCATCTGGCCGTCGTACTCGACGCCGGGGCCGACCAGATCGTGCTCGGCTGTACGCACTATTCCTTCCTCATCCCTGTGCTCGAACCCATCGTTGCCGGTCGGGCCACGCTGGTCGATGTTGCCGACGCCGTCGCCCGCCAATGTGTACGCCTTGCTGGTGCTTCCGCACACGGCCACGGCGAATTGACCCTGTTCGCCACGGCGCATCCCGAACGCCTGCAAGCGGCGCTTCCCGCCCTCGGACTGAACCGGCTCAGCGTACGGCTGACCCGACCCGCTCGACTAGCGACGACCTGAGAGATTGTGAAAATATCAAGAATCCACCGCAAAGACGCAAAGGAGCAAAGGTTTCGCAGAGAAAACCTCTGCAAACAATGGGGTTCCTCTGCGTTTTCTTTGCTCCTTTGCGTCTCTGCGGTGGGTGTTCAGGCAATTTTTCATAACCTGTGGGTATGAGCCTGCCTCAAAAGAAATCGGTAGCCATCATCGGCGGCGGGCCGGCCGGACTGATGGCCGCCGAAGTGCTCAGCCGCGCCGCTGTTCATGTTGATCTTTTCGACGCCATGCCCTCGCTCGGCCGCAAGTTCCTGATGGCCGGCAAGGGCGGCATGAACATCACGCACTCGGAAGCGGCGGCCACTTTTCGCTCACGCTACGGGGGACGCGAGGATCGCCTTGCGCCGTTGCTCGACGCCTTCGGGCCGGATGCCTTGCGCGGGTGGATTCACGCTCTGGGCATCGACACCTTTGTCGGCACTTCCGGGCGCGTTTTTCCCACCAACATGAAGGCTGCGCCGCTGTTGCGCGCCTGGCTGCACCGGCTGCGCGAGGCCGGTGTGCGCTTTCACGTGCGCCATCGCTGGTGCGCCATCGAGCAACAACCCTCTGGCCAATACGCGCTTGACTTTGTCACTCCCGAGGGCAAACAGCGCATCAAGGCCGACGCCGTCGTTCTGGCCCTCGGCGGCGGTAGCTGGGCCAAGCTTGGTTCGGACGGACGCTGGGTGAGCTTGCTTGAACAGGCTGGTGTTCCGGTGGCGCCGCTACGCCCGTCCAACTGCGGCTTCGACGTGGATTGGAGCGCGCATCTGCGCCAGCGCTTTGCCGGCCAGCCGGTAAAGCCGGTCGTTGCCTTCTTCACCGATGCCGAAGGCGTGGCGCATCGGCGGCAGGGGGAATTCGTGATCACCGAAAATGGCGTTGAGGGCGGCCTGATCTACGCCCTTTCTTCGCCGCTGCGCGATACGCTTGAACGCACCGGCAGCGCCGTGCTTTCGCTTGACCTGCTACCCGCCCACGACTTGCCGCGTGTTATCGCCGAAATCGCCCACCCGCGCGGCTCGCGCTCGCTATCCAGCCATCTGCAAAGCCGCCTCGGGCTCAAGGGCGTCAAGACGGCACTGCTCCACGAACTCGTGCCGCCTGAAGACTTTGCCGACCCACACCAACTGGCCGTCGCCATCAAGGGGCTGCCACTTCGCCTGAACGCGCCGCGCCCGCTCGACGAAGCGATCAGCAGCGCCGGCGGCGTGCTGTTTGAAGCGCTTGATGAACAACTGATGGTCCGCCATCTGCCCGGCGTATTCTGTGCCGGCGAAATGCTGGACTGGGAAGCGCCAACCGGCGGCTATCTGCTCACCGGATGCTTTTCCAGCGGCCATGCCGCAGGCCTCGGCGCTCGGTCCTGGCTGCAATCTGTTCAGTGCGCGTGCTAACCTTGCGCCCTCACGCTATCGACAAAAAATGAATAAACCCACTAACCCCACCGCCTACGAATACGCATCCTGGACTCTGGCCGTATTCAGCATCTTGTTTGCACTTCATTTCCATCTAGTACCGGCGCTGATTGCCGGTCTGCTGGTATATGAGCTGGTGCATGCCCTCTTCCCGCTCTTTGTCCGCCATCTGTCGACCCGCCGCGCCAAGGGTGCCGCGGTTGGTCTTGTCGTGTTGTTCGTGGTCGGCGCGGTAACGGCGGCGAGCTTCGGCATCGTCGTTTTCATGAAAAGTGAAGGCGGCAGCCTTTCTGCACTGCTCGCCAAGATGGCCGACATCCTGGAAAGTTCGCGTGCAAGCTTGCCACAATGGCTGGCAGACTTCTTGCCGAGCAATGCCGAAAGTGCCCGCGACAGCCTGAGCCAATGGCTGCGTGAACACGCCTCCGAACTGCAACTGATCGGCAAGGAAACCGGCCACATGCTGGCCCATGTGCTGATCGGCATGATCATCGGCGCCATGATTTCACTGCGCGAAGCTTTCGCCAAAGACAACAGCGGACCACTGGCCAGAGCACTGGCCGAGCGCCTGTTCCGCATGGGCGAGGCGTTCCGCCGCATCGTCTTCGCTCAGGTCCGCATCTCGGCCATCAACACCGTGTTTACCGCCACCTACCTTGCCGTCGCGCTGCCTCTCTTCGGTGTTTCCCTGCCGCTCACCAAAACGATGATCGTGGTTACCTTTGTCGCCTGCTTGCTGCCGGTGATCGGCAACCTGATTTCCAACTCGGTCATCTTCGTCGTCAGCCTGGCGCACTCTCCGGCAGTGGCCATGTCGTCGCTCGGCTTCCTCGTCGCCATTCACAAACTGGAGTATTTTCTCAATGCACGCATCGTCGGCGCCCAGATCAGCGCCAAGGCCTGGGAGTTGCTGACCGCCATGCTGGTCATGGAAAGCGCCTTTGGCCTGCCCGGACTGGTCGCAGCGCCGATCTGCTACGCCTGGCTCAAAGACGAGCTGAACAGTCGCGGACTGATCTAATGCATATCTGGGTCGACGCCGATGCCTGCCCCAAGGTGATCAAGGACATTCTCTTTCGCGCGGCAACGCGCACCGGTATTTCGCTAACGCTGGTCGCCAACCAGATGCTCCACGTTCCGCCCTCGCCCTTGATTCGCAGCGTGCAGGTACCCGCGGGTTTCGATGTCGCCGATAACGAAATCGTCAAGCGCCTCGTGGCGGGCGATCTGGTGATCACCAGCGACTTGCCACTGGCTGCCGAGGTAATCGAAAAGGGCGGCCATGTCTTGAGCCATCGTGGCGAATGGTATTCAGCCGCCAATATCCGGCCGCTGCTCAATATGCGCGACTTCATGGACACCCTGCGTGCCAGCGGTGTGCAGACCGGTGGACCTCCGCCAATGAGTCAGACCGAACGGCAAGCATTTGCCGGGCATCTGGACCGTTTCCTGGCGAGCCGCACCTGAAGTAAAGGATTGCCATCAAGGAAGATAAACTGGCTTGATCTATTGAACATCGTGATCAATTTCCAATGCAGCTCAACTAAGTGAACAGATTTTACGTGTATCATTTTATTCATGAGTCCAACAGTATTTCGCGCCGGTGGCTTCCGTTTTTACTTCTTTTCCCGGGAAGAACCGAGAATGCATGTGCATGTTCAAGGTCAGAACGGAGAAGCCAAGTTCTGGCTTGAGCCGGCAATTGAACTTGCTCAATACGCTGGTCTTTCGATGCGCGAAATCAATGAGGCACTTCGCCTGGTTCAGGAGAATGAAAATGACATCCGCAGCGCTTGGTGCAAGCACTTCTCAGGTTGAGGTAACCAACATCTCTCAGCACGGTTTCTGGTTATTGCTTGAAGATGAAGAGTTGTTTCTGCCTTATTCAGAATTTCCGTGGTTTCTGGATGCCCCGGTTGGCAAAATCCTGCACGTCGACCTACCTTCCGCAAACCACCTTTATTGGCCAGAGTTGGACGTCGACTTGGCGGTTGAGTCAATTCGTCACCCCAAGCAGTTTCCGCTTGTCAGCCGAGTCGGTGCTTGACCGTTTGCTGGCGAACCACACCTGACCTCCAGCCTCATTTCCATTCCGGCGGGGTCTGATTCTTGCTATAGTTCTGCCTGCTTGCCGCCCGTGGGGTCATTTTTCTTGCCCCAACCTGCGGCTTTTGTTTGTGCAGCAGAAAGAAACCTTGATGAGTACCAGCCCCTTCCCCCCCGAAATCCTGCGCGATGTAGCCAAGCGGCGCACCTTCGCGATCATCTCCCACCCGGACGCGGGCAAGACGACACTGACTGAAAAATTGCTGCTTTTCGGCGGCGCGATCCAGCTCGCAGGTACCGTTAAAAGCCGTAAAAGCGCGCGCCATGCGACTTCCGACTGGATGGAGGTCGAGAAGCAGCGCGGCATTTCGGTCACCAGCTCGGTGATGCAGTTCGAGTATCAGGACCACACTGTCAATCTGCTCGACACGCCGGGCCACGAAGACTTCTCGGAAGACACCTACCGCGTGCTGACCGCCGTCGATGCCGCCGTGATGGTGATCGACGCTGCGAAAGGGGTAGAGACACAAACGATCAAGCTGATCAACGTCTGCCGCATGCGCAATACGCCAATCATCACTTTCGTCAACAAGCTCGACCGCGAAGTGCGCGAACCCTTCGAGTTGCTCGAAGAAATCGAGTCGGTGCTGAACATCGAATGCGCGCCGATTACCTGGCCGATCGGCATGGGCAAGACCTTTCGCGGTGTCTATCACCTGCCAAGCGACAGCCTGCTGCGTTTTGCCGCAGGCGAGGAACGGCGCACCGAGGCCGAGCAGATCAACGGCATCAACAACCCGCTGCTCGACGAGCAGTTTCCGGGCGAAGTCGGCAAGCTGCGCGAGGATGTCGATCTGATCCGCAGCGCCAGCACCCCTTTCGATCTGGTCGACTTTCTCGCCGGCCTGCAGTCACCGGTGTTTTTTGGATCAGGCATCAACAACTTCGGCGTACAGGAAATCCTGCACGCGCTGATCGACTGGGCACCTCCGCCACAGGAGCGCGACGCCGGCATCCGCACGGTACAGCCGGCCGAACCGGCGTTCACCGGCTTCGTGTTCAAGATCCAGGCCAACATGGACCCCAAGCACCGCGACCGCATCGCCTTTTTCCGCGTCTGCTCCGGCCGCTACAGCTCGGGAATGAAGGTCCGGCACGTGCGCATGAACCGCGAAATGAAGCTGGCCAACGCGCTGACCTTCATGGCCAACGAGCGCGTACTGATGGAAGACGCGGTGGCCGGCGACATCATCGGCATTCACAACCACGGTCAGTTGCACATCGGCGACACGCTGACCGAAGGCGAAACGCTCGCTTTCAAGGGCATTCCCTACTTCTCGCCCGAACTCTTCCGTGTCGCCCGCCTGCGCGATCCGCTGAAAAGCAAGCAATTGCAAAAAGGCTTGCAGGAGCTTGGCGAAGAAGGCGCGATTCAGGTCTTCGAAAACCTCGCCACCGGCGCCATGCTGCTCGGCGCGGTAGGTACGCTGCAGTTCGAGGTTGTCGCCCAGCGCCTGCAGACCGAATATAAGGTCGACGCCATTTTCGAGTCGGCCGACATCAACACCGCGCGCTGGCTCACCTTTCCGGATGAACTGACGCGCCGCAACTTTGAGCGCGAACAGCAGCACCGCATGGCCAAAGACGTGGACGGCAACCTAGTGTATCTTGCTAGCACACGCTACAACTTGGATGTAACCAGCGAAAAGTGGAGCAAGGTCGGCTTCCATGCGTCAAGGGAGCATGGACAGAAAATGGGCTGAGAATCTGTGAAGAAATGCCTGCCCCCACCGCAAAGGCGAAAAGGAGCAAAGTTTTCGCAAAGAAAACCTTTGCAAACAATGGGGTTCCTCTGCGCTTTCTTTGCCCCTTTGCGGCTTTGCGGTGGATTTTTTATATTTTCACAGCCTCTGAGCCAACGACACTTGCCAAGGCTAGACTGCTAAAATACCGGCACTGCCTTGGTGCAAACCGTCGGAATTCATGATTCAGCAAAGTGCATATCCCCTGGGCCGACTTGACCAGCCTACGCAACACATTGTTTTATATAAAAATAAATTCTGGCATGGCAAATGCTCAGTTAAAAAAATAAATATTTTCACCCCCTATTTGTTACTGCTTTGGGCGTAACTGACATGTATTATTATTTTCCTAACGGGCATGGCTTTGAAAGGCGTTTCAAATAATGAAAGCCCTGACCGTTTCCCTCACCCCCGACCCCTCTCCCAACGGGCGAGGGGGAAGTTCGAGAGTCGCTGGCGCGACTTTCACGCGAATGACGTAGCCGGATATTGAAAGCGAACAAAATGACCAATTTTGAAATCGTGAGTCGGGAGGATTTTTCCGACGTTACCTATCTGCTTGAAATTCGTCATCCGATGATGGCCAAAGCAGCGAAACCTGGCCAGTTCGTGATCGTCATGCTCAACGAGCAAGGCGAACGGATTCCGCTGACGATTGCAGATTTTGACCGTGAGAAGGGAACGATCACTCTGGTCATCCAGGCGGTGGGCAAGACCACCCGGCAGATGCAGCACGAATGCCTGGTCGGCACCTCGCTTTACGCCCTGGTTGGCCCCATGGGCGTTCCCAGCCCGATCAGCCATGCGAAAAAAGTGCTCTGTGTCGGTGGCGGACTGGGCGTCGCGCCAATTTTTCCCCAGGCACGCGGACACAAGGAGAACGGCGCCTACGTCATCGGCGTGGTCGGTTTCCGCAACAAGGACCTGGTTTTCTGGGACGAGAAGTTCAGGGCCTGCTGCGATGAATTGATCATCTGTACCGACGACGGTTCGCTCGGCATCAAGGGCCTGGTCACCGCAGGAATCCTGCAGGCGATTGAAAAACATCCGGATATCGATGAAGTCGTGGCCATCGGCCCACCGATCATGATGAAAGGCTGTGCCGATACGACGCGTCCATTCAAGATCAAAACCATGGTCAGCCTCAACCCGCTCATGGTCGATGGCACCGGCATGTGTGGCGGCTGCCGGGTCAAGATCGGCGATCAGGTGAAATTCGCCTGCGTCGACGGGCCGGACTTTGACGGCCATCAGGTGGACTTCGACGATCTGATGCTGCGTCTGCGGCGGTACACCAAGAAAGAACGCAAGGCGCTCGATCACTGGGAAAATAAATGCCGCTTGAAGAAGGATGTAGAAGTCAGCATTGAATCGGCAAATCTTGGGTAAGTTTTAATAACGCAGGGAGTCGCGGACGCGACTTTCGCACTAGATGGTAGAAATCCATGGCCACGAATAAGACGAAAAAAACCATAAGGACCATTCCCCAGGAACGCACGCCGATGCGCGAGCAGGACCCCATCGAGCGCTCGAGGAACTTTGAAGAAGTGGCCTGTGGCTACCACCCTGACGACGCCATGCGCGAATCGGAACGTTGCCTGATGTGCCCGGACCAGCCCTGTGTCGCGGGTTGCCCGGTCGGCATCAACATCCCCGGTTTCATCAGGAAGATCGGCGAAAAGGATCTGCGCGGCGCCTACGACATCCTGACCGAAACCAGCTTGTTGCCCGCCATCTGTGGCCGCGTCTGCCCGCAGGAAAACCAGTGCGAAGGCGTATGCACCGTTGGCGAGTCGCTTGAGTCGGTGGCCATTGGCCGACTGGAGCGCTTCGTCGGCGATACCGCCATCAAGGAGGGCTGGGTCAATATTCCGCATATCGAAGAGAACCGCTTCAAGATCGGCATTGTCGGCTCCGGCCCGGCCGGCATGGCCTGTGCGGCAGACATGGCAAAAGCCGGTTGCGACGTCACCGTATTCGAAGCCTTTCATCATGCGGGCGGCGTGTTGAGGTACGGCATTCCCGACTTTCGCCTGCCCAACGCCGTAATCGACGCTGAAATCGGCAATCTTACAAAAATTGGCGTCAAGTTCAGTTGCAACACGCTGGTTGGCCGTTTGTTCACTGTCGAGCAGATGATTTCCGAGATGGGCTTTGACTCGGTTTTCGTCGGTGTCGGTGCCGGTTATCCGACCATGCTGGGGATTCCCGGCGATTCCCTGAATGGCGTCCTTTCAGCCAACGAATTATTGACCCGCTGCAATCTGATGCGCGCCAAGGAATTCCCCAGCTTCGACACACCGCAGCCGATTGGCAAGCGGGTCGCCGTTGTTGGCGCAGGAAATACCGCGATGGACGCCATGCGCGTCTGCATCAGACTGGGCGCTGAAAAGGTCTATTGCATTTACCGGCGCTCGCGCAAGGAGGCTCCGGCACGGGCGGAAGAAGTGCACCACGCCGAACAGGAAGGTGTCGAATACCACTGGCTGACCAATCCGGTAGCCATTCTGGACGATGGCCACGGGAGCGTCCGCGGCATGCGTTGCGTGCGCATGGAACTTGGCGAACCGGACGATTCCGGTCGTCGCCGCCCGGTTCAGGTCGCCGGCAGCGAATTCGATTTCGAAGCCGACCTGATCGTCTATGCCATCGGCACCAACGCCAACCCGATCATGGGGCAAACCTCGAAGCTGGAACTGAACAAATGGGGTTACATCCAGACCGACCACAGCCTGGCCACGTCAATGGCCGGCGTCTTCGCCGGCGGCGACATCGTCACCGGAGCGGCCACGGTGATCGAGGCCATGGGTGCCGGACGCAAGGCTGCCGCCAGCATGAAGGCCTACCTCGGCATTCGCGACAGCGCCCGGCCCTATGAAAGTGGCGGCGAGAAACTGTTCGGCATCGACACCAGGGAACGCAATTTCGCACGTGTGCGAGTGGCTTGATTAGACCGATTACGGAGCCTGTGAAAATGTCAAAAACTCACCGCAGAGGCACAGAGGCGCAGAGGTTGCGCAGAGAAAACCTTAAAGAAAAAAACGGGTTTCCTCTGCGTTTTCTCTGCGCCTCTGTGCCTCTGCGGTGGGTGTTCTGGGCTCTCTGATCCAGAGCAAATCAAGCCTTATAGCGACTATGGAAAACCCGATATGACCTCGCAAAATACCTCGACGCAAGCTGGCAGCAAGACGATCACCACGTTGAAAGAACACATCATCGAGATCATCAGCGATTCCGGTGAAGGGGCTCAACGTTGCGGGCAGTCGCTCGGTTCGATTGCCGCCAGAATGGGTAACGGCATCTGGACCACCGAGATCATCCCGGCCGAAATTCGCCCGCCGGCGCGTAGCGTGGCCGGCGCCAGCGGCAACCGCATTCGTATCGGTTCCGGCTACATCACCAACGGCGGCGACCAGACGGATCTGGTGGTGGCTTTCAACGAGCAGGTATTGCTCGGACGGGTGCGCGATCGCGAATTGAAGCCGGGCTGCATCATTTTTCTCGAAAGCCTGTGGCGCAAGCACCCGGACCTGAATATTTCGATGGCCTACATCGAGACGCATGACCGGCTGGTTGCCGCCGGTTACCGGGTAATCGAGATCCCGATGGAGCAGGAATGCCAGTTGCTCAACGCCGACCCGAAACGCGGCAAGAACATGTTCGTCCTGGGCATGCTGTGCTACCTCTACAGTTTTGAATTGCAGATGGCGCGCGATCAGATAGCGCTCACGTTCGGCAAGAAAGCACAGAGCATCATCGATGCCAATGTGAAGCTGCTCGAAGCCGGCTATCAATGGGGCGAGTCCCATCTAGACTTCAGCTTCCGCATTCCGGCGACGCCTGCGCAACAACCGCAGATCGTCACCAACGGCAACACCTCGCTGGCGCTCGGCGTCATGGCCTCGGGCATGGAACTCTGCTCGATGTATCCGATCACCCCCGCCACCTCCGCATCGCACTATCTTTCCGAAGTTTTCGAGAAGGTGGGCGGCATTGTGCACCAGGCCGAGGATGAAATCGCCGCCTGCGCCTTTGCCATCGGCGCCTCGTATGCCAGCAAATGCACCATCACCATCACCTCCGGACCGGGCTATTCGCTGAAGCAGGAAGCCATCGGACTGGCCGTCATGGCGGAAATCCCGCTGGTCGTGGTCAATGTTCAGCGCGGTGGCCCAAGCACCGGCCAGCCGACCAAAGTTGAGCAGGGCGACCTGATGTGTGCCATTTTCGGCAGCCATGGCGATGCGCCCAAAGTAGTCATGGCACCGGCTACCATCGAGGATTGCTTCTACTCGATCATCACCGCGCGCAAGATCGCCGAAGCCTTCAACATGGTCGTGGTGGTGCTGACCGACGCCAGCCTGTCTTCTTCACAACAACCCTTCACGCGGCCGGTATTCAACGAATCGTGGCTGGCGCCTCCGTTTGACCAGAGCCCGGTGCCCGAAGGCGCCCGGCCCTACGATTGGGATGCCACGACCGGCCTCGCCCGCCGCTTCATTCCCGGGCAGCCCGGCGGCATGCACACCGTCACCGGGTTGGCCCATGACCGCGATAGCCATGTGGCCTACGATCCGGATATCAACCAGGAAAGCTTGCGGGCGCGTAGCCTGAAACTCGCCGCGCTACAGAAGACGCTGACCGCACCCGAAGTGTTTGGCGGCGATAGTGGCGATCTGCTGGTCGTCGGCTGGGGCAGCACCAAAGGCGCCATCGAGGAAGCCGTGGAATCGCTGCGTGCCGAAGGGAAGAAAGTGTCCTCCATTCACTTGCGCTTCCTGATGCCGATGCAGCCGGGAATCAAGGAGATCATGCAGCGTTTCAAGCAGGTCATGACCATCGAAATCAACTGGAGCGACAGCCCCGATGAAGAAATCATCGACGAATCCAATCGTCGTTATTCCTCTCTGGCGATCCTGCTCCGCTCGCGTTGCCTGATCGATGTCGACTGCTGGAGCGAGGTCCGGGGCCAGCCGATCAAGCCAAGTACCATCCGCCGCGTACTCCTTGCCAAGCTAAACAAGTAAGGGAATAAAAACCATGAACTGTTCTGCCACCGACTGCCTGCTCGAACTGTACGACGAGCAACATGAACTGGAAGACTACCAGAGCGGTGTACCGCGCTGGTGCACCGGCTGCGGCGACAACGCCATTCTCGCCGCCGTCCAGCGCTTGTGCCGTGACGAAGGCTTGCGTCCGGAAAAAACCGTATTCGTATCGGGTATCGGCTGCTCCAGCCGTTTCCCGCATTACATGAAGACTTACGGGTTCCACGGCATCCACGGGCGCGCGCTACCGCTCGCCGAAGGCGTCAAGATGGCCCGGCCGGACCTGACCGTGTTCGTCAATACCGGTGATGGCGACTGCTGCAGCATCGGTGCCGCCCACTGGATCCACGCCATCCGCTACAACATGAACCTGACGGTTTTTCTGCACGACAATCAAATCTACGGCCTGACCAAGAAACAGGCCTCGCCAACCTCCCCCATCGGCACCAAGAGCAACACCACGCCACGCGGGAGTTATCTGGAGGCACTGAACCCGCTGAGCGTGACGCTCGGTGTGGCCAACGCCTCATTCGTCGCGCAGGCCGTCGACTGGATACCGGAAAGCCTTTTCGAGATCGTCAAGGCGGCCTACCACCACAAGGGGCTTTCGTTCGTGCGCATCCTGCAACGCTGCCCGGAATGGTTGCCGAAGTCGCTCGATCCCTGGTTGCAGGACCCGGACAAGATCCAGTTGCTGCACCACGAGAACGCATTGCACTTGAGCGCCGGGCTTTCCAAAACGTACAAGAACCAGTTGCTGCATGACCCGTTGGACATGAACCGGGCGCGCGAAATTGCGTCGAGCGAAGACGTCATTCCGGTTGGCATCCTCTACCAGAACCGGGACATTCCGCGTTATGAGGAAACCCGGCAAACCGGCGTCTTGCGCACCGTTGAGACGGTGCGGAACGGCTTTGAAGCCGAACTCGACAAGTACACGGTTTGACAGGCTGTGAATTATTTACCGCAAGCATCCAAGACCGTCATTCCGGCGAAGGCCGGAATCTGACCGAAGGAAATGCAGAGCCAGTGCGTACCTCTGATATTCATGCAAACAATTAGATAGACGAACTGGACCCCGGCTTTCGCCGGGGTGACGGGCAAGGTGATTAGTCTGAAATGAATTATTCACAGCCTCTGAACCTTGGAAACAACTGATTCTGATCTACAGCGATGGTCTCGAAATATCGACATGACGCGACAAGAGATACGTGATTAAACGACTTAACCGGGATGGCCGAACTGATATGGAAGCTGATCTGCAAACGCATGTTGCTTTTTACTTGACCGGAAAAAAACTGACCGCGCATCTCGATGCGGTCGATGGCCTCAATCTGCGTCCCGCCCTGCTCACCGGCTATCGCGACCTCACGCACTTGCGTTACGATTTCCCGCTGATACTGGTCGAAGGGCGACCAGATGGTGCCTTTATCGAGCCGCTATCTGGCTTGATCGACGGCATTCTCGACAGGATAGCCAAGGGCGATCATGGCGAGCGGATCAGGAAGCATGTATTGCGCCTCGAACAGGAAATTCGCACGCTGGCGGCGAGTGGCGCCAGCGGTCTGTTCTCGACCCTGTGGGATCAGGCGGCATTACCTCTGATCAAGGCCGACAAACAGATTTCCGAGAGCCTGTCGCTCGCCCGTGCCAACCTGAAAATCGATGGCGAGGTGATCGATTGCAATGCGGCCCTGCCCTGCCGCCTGTTCGGCCACGCGTGGGCCAACACCCAGAAGCAGCGGGCACGACAATTCAGCAAGGACATCAAGCGGCTGGTACTCAAGCTTTCCGACATCATCAAGGCCGACTTCGTTAATTCGGACGCGGGCAAAAGCGCAGAAAACCTTCGCTCCTCGTTCGGCAGCGGCCCCATGGACAGCTTCGATTTCGAAGCCATGTCGCGCATCCTGACCAAGTCTTCAGCCAAGAAAAATCTTTCAGTAAGCCGCAGGATTCGAGTAACGAATCTCCTCTCCACGCTTCAGTCGCAGAAATTCTTCCCCACCTCGGAAGCAGACGATGGAGAGACCTATTCCTTCGCCTTTGAGAGTTGCCTAAGCGCCCTTGCCGCCTATCGCGAGCGTTTGCCCAAGGTCATCGAACTGGCCAGGGCCGTAGCCATCGCCGAACTGGAGATCAAGGGCGAATACAGCGAAGCGAAGCATGACCCGCTGTTTGAGTCGTTCGGTGAGAATGGCCTGGAAGCCAGGGAACTTGGACTCTTCCCGGATTACCTGGTACGCCTCAACGCCGGCAACCTGACGGGGCCGGAGCACAGCACGCTGACCGAGATTCTTTCGGTCGATTTGCCGATCAAGATCCTGGTGCAGACCGATGACGTCATCGAGGAGTCGCCGCTCGGCAACGGACACCTGGCCTTTGCCCTGCGCAGCAAGCAACTGGCCAGCATGGCCATGGGCATGAGCGGCGTGTTCGTCCTGCAATCACCGGCGTCGAACCTGTATCAAGTGCGCCGGCAGATCCAGCGCGGCCTCGACTATCCCGGCCCGGCCCTGTTCAGCGTCTTCTCGGGGGCAGCCACGACGACCGGCGAACTACCTGCCTATCTGGTCGGGGCGGCGGCTCTGGAGTCGAGGGTTTTCCCGGCCTTCACCTTTGACCCCTCGGCCGGTCGTGACTGGGCATCGCGTTTCTCGCTGGACACCAATCCGCAGGCAGAACTTGACTGGCCCCTGCGCGAATTTTCTTATGAAGACGAAAAGCACCAGGCCGTTTCGCTGCAGACACCCTTCACCCTGATCGACTTCGTCGCCTGCGACTCGCGCTACAGCAAACACTTTGCCCGTGTCCCGAGAGCGCGCTGGAACGGCACCCTGTCCCCGGTCAGTGAAACCGTGGCCCGCGATGAGCGTGGGCCACTCGACAGCGTTCCCTGCCTGCTGATGGTTGACCCCGGAAACAGGCTGCAGAAGGTCATCGTCGATGAAAAGTTGATCCGCGAGGCACGCCGCTGCCGCAGCATGTGGAACAGCCTGCAGGAACTCGGTGGAATCAATAACTCGCATGCCGACAAGTTGCTGGCACGGGAAAAGAAGCTCTGGGAGGCAACTGCCCAGCCCGTTAGTGAAGCAACAGCGAGCGTCATGATGGCCGTTGTAGCCACTCAGAGCCTTGTTGCGCCAACCGAGCAGGAAGCGGAAAAATCGCCGGACGAGGCCTACATCGAAACGTCACGCTGCTCAACCTGCAACGAATGCACGCAGATAAACAACAAGATGTTTGCCTACGATGGAAACATGCAGGCCTACATCGCTGATGTCAGCGCCGGCACTTACGCGCAGTTGGTCGAAGCCGCCGAGAGTTGCCAGGTGTCGATCATCCATCCGGGCAAGCCGCGTAATCCGAACGAAACTGGACTGGAAGAACTGCTCGAGCGGGCGGAGATTTTTCTGTAGTTCCGAATCGAACCTGACGCAGATCCTGCCAAACCGCCCTGTAACGCCCGTAAAATGGCGATCTGAAAAACGATGCCTTGAGAGCCTTTATTCATGCGGCCCTCCAAGGCATAGCCTGAAGATCGCCGATCCACGGGCTCCGCAGGCAGCCATCTGAATTCGTTTTAAATCTCAGCCCTCCAGCGCCTCCCAACGCTCCAGCAACACCAGCAACTCATCGTCTATTTCACTCAAGCGCTTAGCTAGACCCTGCGTATCCTGAGTCTGCGATTGATAGAACGCCGGATCTTCCATGCGCTGGTTGATTGCCTTCTGTTCCCGCTCAAGCGCGGCGATACGTTCGGGCAGGTCAGCCAACTCGCGCCCTTCCTTGTAACTCAGCTTGCGGCTGCCATCGGCCTTGACCTTGGGCGCCTGCACCGAAGCCGAAGCAGCCGAATCGACGCGTTTCGCCGCCGACTGCACTGCTTCTTCGGCGCGCCGCTTGACCTGATAATCGGCCCAGTCCTGATAGCCGCCGGCATACTCGCGCCAGACACCATCGCCCTCGAAGGCAATCGTCTGCGTCACCACGTTGTCGATGAAAACCCGGTCGTGGCTGACCAGGAACAGCGTACCGGTGTACTCCTGCAACAACTGCTCGAGCAATTCGAGCGTTTCAATGTCGAGGTCGTTGGTCGGCTCGTCGAGCACCAGCACGTTGGCCGGGCGCGCGAACAGCCGAGCCAGCAGCAGACGATTGCGCTCGCCACCGGAGAGCGATTTGACCGGCGAGCGGGCGCGTTGCGGGGCAAAGAGAAAATCGCCCAGATAGCCGATCACATGCTTTTTCTCGTTGCCGATCTCGACGTAATCCGACCCCGGCGAGATGACATCGATCAGCGCCGCCTCCTCGTCGAGAGCCGTTCTGAACTGGTCGAAGTACGCCACCTGGATCTTGGTGCCGAGACGAACCATGCCCGAGTCCGGCGCCAGTTCGCCGAGAATAAGGCGCAGCAAAGTCGTCTTGCCGGCACCGTTGGGGCCGATCAAGCCGATCTTGTCACCTCGCTGCAAACGGCAGGAAAAATCTCGCACCACGGTCAGTTGTTGATCACCCTCACCAAAACTCTTGCTCACGTGCTCCAGTTCAGCAACCAGCTTGCCGCTCTTGTCGCCCGAATCAAGCGCCAACTCAACCTTGCCCTGCCGTTCGCGCCGTGCGGCACGGTCGCGCCGCAGTTGTTCGAGGCGCAACACCCGGCCTTCATTGCGTGTGCGCCGAGCTTCAACGCCCTTGCGAATCCACACCTCTTCCTGCGCCAGAAACTTGTCGAACTTGGCGCTCTGGATCGACTCGTCGTGCAGGATCATTTCCTTCTTGGCCTGATAGGCGCTGAAATTTCCAGGGCAGGAGAGCAGGCGCCCGCGATCCAGTTCGACGATGCGCGTCGACACGCGATCGAGAAAGCGCCGGTCGTGGGTGATGAACACCAGCGACACGCCGGACGAAATCAGCATGTCTTCCAGCCATTCGATGGCACCGATATCCAGATGGTTGGTCGGCTCGTCGAGCAACAACAGTTCGGGCGAAATGGCCAGCGCCTGCGCCAAGGCCAGGCGCTTCTTCTGCCCGCCGGAAAGCGTACCGACGCGCGCATCGGGATCAAGCGAAAAGCGCTGGATCACCCGTTCGGCCTGCGCCTCGAACGACCACGCATTGCGCGACTCCAACTCGCCCTGCAAGACATGCATGCGCTCAAGCAGCACTTCATGATCGGCCAGCGGCTCGCCCAAGGCATGCGAGACGGCGTGATATTCGGCCAATAGCGCGGAAACTTCCCCCATGCCGACAACCACCGCGTCGAACACCGTCAGTTCAGGGTCAAACGGCGGCTCCTGCGGCACATAGCCCATGCGGATGCCTGGCTGCTGCCACACCGTCCCGTCATCGAGCGTCCCTTGCCCTGCCAGCGCGCGCAACAGCGACGACTTGCCGGTGCCGTTACGCCCGATCAGGGCGACGCGCTCGCCGGGATCGAGCAGGAAATCAGCGTGGTCAAGAAGTGGCACGTGGCCATAGGCGAGCGATGCATCGGACAAAATCAGTTGCGGCATGAAGTCAGGTTACTTTCCGGAGGGTGAAGACAGATTCTTGAGGTCGGCAATAATCTCGGCGGAGTGCTTCGAGGTATCGACCTTGAGGTAGGTTTTCGCAATTTTACCTTGTGCGTCGATCAGAAAGGTGTAACGACGGGCAAAACGCACGACCATCCAGTCCGCGTAAGCCCCGTAGCGCTTGGCCACATCGCCGTCCTGGTCGGCCAGCAGCGGGAAAGGCAGGTGATACTTCTTGGCAAACTCGGCATTCGAAGCCGCGCTATCAATGCTCACGCCGACAATCTGCGCGCCCAGCCTGGTCAGTTGCGCCATATCGTCGCGAAAACTGCAGGCCTCCTCGGTACAGCCCGGCGTATCATTCTTCGGATAAAAATAAAGCACCAGCCACTTGCCGCGCAGACTATCGAGTGAAACCTCCTGCCCGCTCTGGTCCGGCAACGCAAAAGCCGGCGCCATGCTGCCAACCACCGGCACCTCATCGGCCATTGCCGCGTTAATCGGCGCTGCCAAAGCAACAAGCAGCAACAGAAAGGAAATAATGAGTCGCAGGAACATCAACATTCTCCACATATGAACGGAAACTGGCTGCTTACCGCCTTGGCGCGATAGAATACGCGCCCCGGCCTCCTCGTAGCATAACGGATAGTGCACGCGCCTCCTAAGCGTGAGATATGGGTTCGATTCCCGTCGAGGAGACCAGAAATTAAACCATGAAAACACCCGTACAACCCTTGCCAAGCAACGTTTTTACAGCTATTTCGTAAAAATACCATTGGAATGCGAGTAAGTGCTTTTAAGCTCTTCTAAGCCATTCTAAACGAATTCAGTGTGATAGAAGTGTGATAGAAATAGCTTTGATTTGTTTTTACTTAAAGTTATAATTTCTTTGTGAAAACAAACAGCTCTCAGCAAAAATTTGTGATACTAGCCATCGTGGCTAGTTTTCTTCTTTTTTGTCTGGGCACTTATCTTTTGTTCGGAAAATTTTTAGGTGCTGCACCGCTTTCACTACAGTCATTTTCTGTGCTGCTTAGTTTTGTATATTTATTGTTGATTATTGTGAAAATTGGGTATGAGCTGAGCGCATCACAGCCTATTTATGTTGCATATAGGTCGCTTCTTACACAGTTTCCATCATCGTTTTGCTCGGCGCAGCTACCATCTGCTACGCCCCCTCCCCGCATCTCGCAGGGCGCGTCCGCGGCATAATTTCGCCGCCGCCGCTGCGCCGGCGCGCCCGTTTCACAAATAAATTCAGGCGGTTCCTTGATTTTAGGGGACTGCAATGCTTCACCACACACCATCATCATCATCATCATCTGATCCGCGCCGCGCGGCGCTCCATGCTACTGTTCTGGAATTGTCGCGCGGGGCGTTGCTTTTCCCCGTCGGCCCAACGGGCAGGCTGATTGCCAATTTCCACGAGCAGACCACCTACAAAAAAATTCGGCAGGGAGAATTTCCGCTCCCCTGCTTCAAAATTGGCCGGCATTTGTTCTACCCGAAGTTTAACAAGCGACAAAAAACATCTTTCTTAATCAACCAGTTACAGCGTA
>NZ_JBMOJE010000099.1:0-19472 GCF_049316945.1 Propionivibrio sp.
CAAGAAGGTCGCACAAGTCCTCAAAATGCGCCTGTGCTCCAGCTTCTTCATTGAGATCATTATCTTCCCAAATGCTAATGAACCGTTCCGGCGTCATAGCGCTCATTTATTTTCTCCCCTTGTTGTCAATTCCAAGCACACGAAATTTTATCTTTAAGCAGCGGCTTTTACGTCAATTCCTTCAGCAATTCCGGGTGTCGACCAAGCAGTTTCAACAGTAGGACAGTCGATTTGTGGGGTTGCCGCTTTCCGCGTTCGTAGTCGGAAAAGGCCGACACGCCGCCACCGAATAGCCTTCCTGCATCGGCCTGCTTCAGCCCAAGCTTCTTTCGGATGGCGCGCAGCGACACCGATTCTTCCGCCCTTGACTCTTCCCAAGCGGTGCTCATTGCCTCCATGTGGCGATCTGAGCCATCCTTATCGACAAACTCTATATCGCTGCACTTCGGGCAGTGCCAGCCGGCCACTTCGGGTACTGAGCGGGTCACACCATGCGCCTGTACCGTCACATCCTTGATCTTCAGTTCCATCTCCGTTCCGTCATCGCACTGGAGGCAGTATTTCGGTTTACGAACGCTCATCTCATTTCTCCTTGAATTGAATTACCACTGCACCACTCTGCATCGTCATCTTGATGTAGGCCGTCTTTCCATTCGGGCATGGAGCGTGATACACATCCTGCCAAAGCTTATTATCTGCATGTGTCGTCATGGACTTGAACAGCATTCCGGCTGACAACGAAGCCATAACCGCTAATGCCTCCGTCGCAGACAAGCCCATGCCCATGAACCCGGAACGAGCCGTTGCCGTAAAGACCATCAGGCCATCGCGCTCAATAAGTGCTTTGATGGCGGATAGGCTGTAGTGGGATTTCTTCTTTTCCATGTTTTTATTTTATCGAATGCGTAAATACAAATCAAACAAATTTATCAAATAGATAAGATAAGTGAACATTCTACTATTAACCGAATCCCACCTGGCGTCCCAAATCAACGCCTACAACAAACCCGGAAAACGCCTCAAATTCCCTGTTTGCGTCCTATCAAAATACGAATTAGTCGGAGTTGACCGGCATTTTGGGTTTTGAACTCTCCATAGGACTATTTGATATGACCAAGCGAATCCACCAGGATTACTTCAAGCGCGAGACTGCCGAGGTATCCAAGTTCGTCGAATCACTGAAGGACAACGCCGTCAAGGCCGGTACCTTCGACTCAGCCTCCGCGTCTGATTTCATTCTACGGAAACCTGCGAATGTGTCCCTTTGTCGGCTTTGATCTCCTTTTTGCGAAAGAAAGAATTGGCATCGGAGGATTTGATTATTTTCTTGAACGTGCGGCCGAGGTGGTCAGCACAACCCCAATTTTTCGCGACCATGACCATTGGGATGCACCACGATCCCTGGCTGAGCTTCCAGAAATACCACCGCCAAATATCATGGTCAAATTTCTGCCAGCCCCCCTTGGGTCTGTGACGATGGCGATGAAAAAAATATGGCTCTGTTCTCGGGGTGGCGTGAAGAAAATCGCCCACTAATTGCGATTTTTGAGCAGACCTGCGGAGAAACTGCTTGCTGTGACGAGCCATCTCGTTTCAGCTAACGAACAAATTTTATACCGTCACCCGGGTACAATTGCTCAATCCCGAAACTTGTCTGGAAGCGTGATCACGATGAAACCTTCGATCCTCCAGAAAAGCTAGGTGACAACGCTTGGTATGCCAAGCATGAGCGGGAAGAAGTCGATATTTGCCGCCAGTTACAGGAATTTTTTGGCGATAAGACTCGCGTGATGTTTTTTTCAACAAACAATGGACATGGATTGGTGGCCATGATTGATGTTCCGTCTGTAGGTGGAGAGAGAGCGATGGGTGGTGAAAAGGATGTCGCGCATGCCGGCGCGCCGAAAATCATTTACACGATCATGCCTGACTTCGGTGGGGCTTATAGCTGGACGATTGATGACGGAATCGAGTATAACGGCGTCGGAATATGTAATGCAGCGGAAAGTGGGTGGTATGGCCAACACCCGATCTCTCAGGAATTGCATGAAGCATTCGTCGCATGGCAAAAACATTACGAAGAAGAGTGTTGGCCAGGGGACTCAACATGCGGCCTCGACTGGGAAGCTTTTCATTGCCAAGGATTATCCTTGGCACGGCGTTTGAAAGCAGAGCTGGGAGACAGCGCACGCGTTATTTATGAAGCGTTTGAAGACACTCCAGAAGAGCGCAGGGAAATTCTGGCGGATGGCTCTCTCCTACTTTTGCCAAACAGAAAAGAGCTGGGCAGCGAGATGTGCCGCTAATGGGTGCCGCGCAGGTGAATAGGCGATAAACGTTGGCGCTCTCGCGAACGTGATCAACTTGCCGTGCTCGGGCCGGGCAGCGATTTCCAGCCAAACCATCGTCACGCGGTGGCTCGAAGGATCTCTTTGTACTAGCTATTGACGACGCGAGTAGCAAGTTAAATTGTTGCTTACCTTTTCCAACCGGAGCATCTGTGACCTACTATTTTCCGAGTTTTCGTGTCCGACTTTCTTCAAAGATGGCCGCAGGGGACTACGCGATCCGTCGCGAGCTAGCGAATGCAAAGTTTGTGAAGGCTTCCACCGGTCACTTTTTGGCATGGGTCGGAGATAATCCTTCCCGGATCGCCTTGCTACTGCCTGACCATCCCAAAGGCGAGCCGTGCTACTGGCTGGAAGGTCTGGATGGCGATCTGAGCATCGTAGAGGCGGTTGAGTATGTCGAATCCGGACGCTACGACAATGATCCGCATTATGATCTCAACCTTTTCATTGAAAGTGTTAGTTGCAGCACCTGCAAAACCGAGGCTTACCGGTGCTCATATTGTGAGAAAACAGGCTGTTCTCACACCAAGAAACGCCTGTGCAAAAATCAGTGTTTCGTGGGTGCACACTGTGTGCATTGCAAAACGGCCTTCTCTCGAAAATCGCTCGCCGACAGGCCCGGAGATACTGTATTGGTACCGAGAAATATTGAACCCATAGTGGCGCAGGAAAGTATTTGCGAGCTCGATGAAGACCAGAAAAATTGCTGTGCCGATGTTGATAAGCCCAAGCCACTACCCAAGGAAGAAAACGTGCCAGCCATTTCACTTCTTGACGAGTTGTTTGAACTAAACAAACTGGCAAATAAGTGGGCGGCACGGCACGGCTATCCGGCAGTTGAAGACTACCCGCAGTACGCCAGAACTCGAGAGATCGGGCTGGAGTATTTCAAAACGGGAGGCTTGGCAGGAATGCAGGCCGCGTGCCACGCACTTCAAAGCCGACTGGCAGAAAGACCCCGAGCGAAACAAGATATCCAACTTGTGACGTACGGTTGGGCAAATATCGGAGGATGGATGGTTTGAAGCGCGTAAAGCCTGTTTTTCGGGTTGGCACTCGGTTGAATAGTTTTCACGGTTTCATGCTGACTCCGAAGTGATGCCCTGGTGACCACCCAGTCCCTTGGGCTTAAGCAACCTTGCAGGTTGTGCAAATCTCTTTAGCGCACGCGGGTAAATGAGGCCGTCAAAGGCTGGCTGAAGACGGACTCGGTGGCCTGATTTCCATACATGCTGTAGAGCACCTATTCATGCGGCTCTCAGGCTATGTCCGCTTGGCGGGCCCCGGTTTGATGGCGGTTAGTGTCTGGTACTGCACAAAGAGAAAAGCGACGCGCGGGGCGTCGTCGGGCTTGTCTTTGCAGCCATAGGCGGCGTCGACGGCGGTATCAAGGGCTGCGTGGGCGGGCGTTTTTTCAGCGGATGTGTTATTTCATCAAACTGGCCAGAGCGTCGATCCGTTGGAAGCGCCCTATGTGCTCGCAAAAATACCTAGTGAAAGCGTTACCCGTGTGCGAGATACGATCAGTTTCAAAGTATTCGGAAATTTTTGTAAACGCATGATTAAGACTGTGTGCTTGCCCATTTTGCCTATCTTCTGTGTGGGCGAAATAGGGAATCTCGCAATAGCAATGTTCCAGTTTCGGTTTTTTGTCTCCGCGAAGTGTAAGCATGAGCGGTTTCTGAAGTACAACTTCTACCGCACCTTCCGGGTTAAGCGGCTCGACACCTTGAGCAAATCCCGATCTTCGCATTTGCTCAAGACACCATTTAACATAATCGCGGTCTTGCCGCTCCACTGGCGAAAACTGTCGCTCTGGGGGTGTTAAAAATTCGTAATCATCTTTTGCAGAAAGGTTCTTGACGACTGCAAACAAGCGAGTACCGGCAGGCAACAACTCAACTGACTTTGATGTCGCATATGGTCGGGCTTGTTTTTGGTCTTGAAAATAGGTAACAGAAACGCGAATATCTACTTTTGCTCCAATTTTAAATAAAGGTAATGCCTCACCAGAAGGTAATAAAAAACTTTGGCCGTCAAATTCAGCCTTAATCAGTGCGATTTCCAGCCCCTTTTTAGATTCAAATTCAGTCCCTCGGCTCCATCCTGTTCGGCTCATGTTTTCGCTCCCTTCCTTTTTTGGGTTTTTGATTTTTTGGTATCGTCGCCATTCGTTGGAATAGTGGGTTTGTGCGCAAGATTCATAGCCAACAGGCGGCGCAGGATTTCATCGTCGGTGGTGGCTGGGCTGTAATCGGTCCATCCGTAAGCGGCGGCTACGGCTTTGTCGAGTTTTTCCTGGCGCAGTTTCAGACCGGTAGGCATTTCGTTATAGAGGTTGGTCAGGGTGCGCTTCTTCCATTCCACGGTCTTTTCCGTTTTAGGAACTGGCCGTGGCGGAAAACCGGCAGTTTGTTCTTCTGGCGTAATTTCCCAGTCCAGCCAGCCTTCCGGGTTGAGCCATTTTTCGCGCCAGTCATCAAGGTCAGCAGCGGTTCGGGCGATGGCTTCTTCGTAGGTCGGGTTAGCGGCTTTATCGCGTAACCCGACGTTTGGCCCCGATGGCACCGCCAAATCTTGGGTTACGCCCTGCGGACCAATCCAACCTGTGGGCTTCGATTTTAGGTCAAAGCCGGGTGGAAAGGGAAACATTTCAAAACAAAGACTAGAGTTGTAAACCGGTCTATCTTCCAAAGAGCCACCGACCGCGAGCGCCCAAACACAATGGATACGTGACGAGAGGATGCCCAAAGTTGCATCGTCTTGTCGGGGTATGACAATGAGTCTATGTTCAGGCGCGACCTGCACCGGCAAACGAATAAAAAAGCGGTGTTTGGCAGTTTCTGAGGTGGCAATAAAAAGGGTGAGACCGTGTAGAGCTGCACGTAACTCCGGTCGATAACGACCATGCCGCCACCACCTTTCCGCTCTTGACGCTTCGCGATTCCCGCTACGTAACGGTTTGACCTTAGCTTCAATATAGGCGAACGGCGCGAGGAAATCCGCTGCATCTGTCATTTCCATCCCAGCGAAATCAATCACCCAGTTGTCCGCCCAACGCCGAGTTACGTCGGAGCCGTTATAGATTGGCCGCACCACGTCGCTGTTCGGGCGACCGTTCGGATTGCCGCTGTCTTTCAGCCACGCCAAGGCCGTCGCCGTATCCACTTTGAAAGGGCCCGCCAAGCAGATACCAAAATACGAACGTTCTTTGTTGCTGAGTAGTGGTTTGGCCTGCGTGAGGTCCAGCGCCTGTCCGCCTTGTGCGCTACCGGTCAGGTCGGAAAAGATCGCCGCCACGGGGTTGCCATCAAGCCGCTTGCTTTCTGCTTGTCCGTAACACACCAAGCTAACCCGCACTGCCGCTCCTTCGTTGATCCAGTCTTCATCCGACCAAGCTTCAAAAATTTGCGTACTTTCCAGAATTCGTTCCAACACCACGCGGTTGCGCTTTTGGCGTATCGAGTTGGTTGCGACCAGTCCGGCGCGTTGGCACAGCCCGGCTTCGATCTGGGCGCGACTTTTTTCAAACCAGTAAATGACCAGATCGGCGCCACCCGGGACGCGGCCCTCAAAACGATTGCGCAAGAGGTTAACGTAGGCATCGCCCAATTCGCCACGCATGATTTTGTCACCGAGAAACGGCGGATTACCCACGATCACATCCGCCTTCGGCCATTTCGCCTCGCTGCCATTTTTGTTTAGCAAGGCGTCCCGGTGCTCGATGCTATCCAGCGGTTGCAGGATGGGATTTATCGCGTGCTGGTAGCCGTTGCGTCGGCACCATTGAATATCGCCTATCCAGACGGTAACGCGAGCCAGTTCGGCGGCGAATTCGTTTATTTCGATACCGAGAATGTTGTGCGGCCCGGTCTGCATCGCAAGCTCAGCCTGAATTCCAAATTCTTGCGCTTCGACATGAACTTGCTTTTCTATATCACGCAGTGCCTTGAGGGCGAGGTAGAGAAAGTTTCCCGATCCGCAGGCCGGGTCAAGAACGCGATAGCTGTTCAAGCGCAACATGAATCCTTGGTAGGCATCTGTCGTTGCCTTGTTCGCATTGCCTTTCTTTCCCCTTCCTTTTCCTTTTCCTTTTTCTGTTGCAATAACCTGTTTGACGCTCTCCCATTCAGCCGTCAACGGTTCGCTAATCAGCGGGTTTATCAGCTTGCCAATGGTGCCAATGTCGGTGTAGTGGGCACCAAGCGGCGCACGATCCTCCGGGTCAAGGCCGCGCTCGAACAGTGTGCCGAAAATGGTCGGGTCAATGGCTCGCCAATCCATGTCAGCGGAGGCGCGATGCAAGGCGCTCAGGTCGGCGGCGATCAAATGGGGAATTAATACGGTTTTGAACAGTCCGCCGTTGAACCAGGCGATACTTAAGTCGCCATAGTCGCCGCCATTTTTCATGTGTTTGAACAATTCCGACAGCCGATTAGCGGCCCTTTCCGGGTCTCCTACAGACTTTTCCAGCAGCTTCGTGAAGGCCATTTCCGGCAACAGATTTTCGTCTTCGGCAAACATGCAGAACAGGCATTGCACAAGAAAATGGGCTACGTGCTGGCCGTTCAGACCGCGTTCTCTCATGGTTTTTGCGATGTTTGAAAACTTTTCTGCGGCTTCGGTGGTGATGGCGGCGATTGTTCTTTCCGGGCGTAGCTTTTGCGGGTCGGTGAATACCCATTTGAGTTTTTGAAGGTTTTCAGGGGTGCCAATCTCGTGGATAAGGATTGAGTGAGTCTCAGTCGGGTAATACTGGAATTCGACGTTGATTTCAATTCGCAGGCGATCACATACAATCAGCAGCGGTGGGTTTCCAAGGGAACCTGAATAGTTTTTTAGCTGTGCCAGTGCTTTTTTCAGGTTCTCTCCTGGCGCTTTGTTTTCCCATCCGAAGTGTCTGCTCATCCACACGTCGGCATATCCCTGCTTTCCTTCAGCTTTGGCGGCTTTTCGCTCGTAGCAGTAATCTCCCTTGTTGCGCGGCTTTGGCACACCAAGAAGGTCGCACAAGTCCTCAAAATGCGCCTGTGCTCCAGCTTCTTCATTGAGGTCGTTATCTTTCCAAATGCTAATGAACCGTTCCGGCGTCATGGCGCTCATTTGTTTTTCCCTGATTTATATACCCTGCATTTTGCACCAATCCAGCACCCATCCCTTTCGTCAAAACCGAAAAACGCCCCGAATCGCCTGTTTGCGTCCTATCAAAATACAAATTAGTCGGAATTAACCGGCATTTTGTGTTTTGAACTCTCCATAGGACTATTTGATATGACCAAGCGAATCCACCAGGATTACGCAGTGACCGTGACAAATCGCGCCCCATTGGAGCCAGAGGCGGCCTCCAATAGATCCAGTTAAACGCTGTGGTGCAGCCCGTATTGCGTCCCGGCTAAAGACGAAGGACATTTCCCTGCCGCCGAGCCAGCGCAAAACTAACCTATTCGGCAAGGCGGCATGACGGTGACTCACGGCGCATGTTTAGCGAGCAACTCTGCCGCCCTGGTTTGCCACCCCTTACCGGAAGCTCGCCAGCGCGCTAAAGCCGCTTCGTCAAGCCGCAATGTCGTTGGGCGCTTTGTTGATTTCTGTACACTTGCAACAGGGCGAGCAAGACGCGCCGTGATGCTTTCTGGCGTGTGCACCTCGGCAAATTCTCCACGCTTCATTTGCCCGATAGATTCGAGCAAGCCGCGTTCAAAGTCCGTCAAATCGTCATTTTTCATTTCATTTCATTCATCAAGCTATCGCCCGTGCTCAACTTCCCACCCCTTGCAAGCCAGCGCCACCACCTTGGGGATGGGTGGGCTGACTTCCGGTGCGGTAGCTGATGATGCTTCGCCGCGTCATACCAAGCACGCCAGCCGCCTTGCTGGACGAAAAGCCGTGTTGTGCCATCCATGCGTCAAAGCGCTGGGAATCCTCGCCAGATTGCTCAGCGGCAAGCCAGTAAAGCGTGGTCGCAGCAATCGACAGCGGCCCTTCATTATCCCAAGTAACGCCAGCCCCCCATTCATCAATCGAAGCCTGAGCAAACAGTGCCGGGTCAGCCAAAGCAGCAAGGCTTGTGAAGTCGGTAATAAAGCGCGACAAATCGACGGTCGCCGTCCATCCGTCAGCAAATTGAAGGGCCAAGCGCAAGCCATCTTTAGCGCTGGCAGATTCGATTCTGGGCAGTTTTTCGCGCATCGTCATTATCCGTTCAATTTTTGCCATTCAGCCTCGATGATCGGCTTATGGGCAAAGGCCCATGCGATAGCTTTGGCTAACAGATTGCGGTCAGCTTCATGATGCGCCGTGCCATTTCGCGCACATTCAGGTCTTCGCCGCGCTCAGGAGCAACGACGATGGTGATGTCTTTCTTGTTCAGTTGCTGAAGCTTTGGATACTCATGGCCATCCACTAGCAAGTCCCGGTTGATTGTCGAAATACACGAACTACTTGACATCTTCAAGGATTGGCGACCGATTGGCAACGCCATCCAGGAGAATTGATGCCAATAAATCCTCGTAGGGTTCACCCAATGGCAACTCGATATCGGTGACTAATGATCGTCGGGCGGTATTTTTTTCCTGGCCAGTCATTGGATTTACGCCGCTGACGGAGACCTCTTGCCAGTAGACGCCGCTGCCGCGCTTTTGCCAGCTTGGGAGGTCATTAAAGTTTTTGCCGCGAGCAAATATCAGATCATGTTTTTGGGGATTGCTCATGCCCTTGAGTTGTTGAGTCGCATCTCCGGCACTGATGCCTTCCTCTCGCAACGACCAGTAACAATGCCCATTCAAGCAATTGCGTGAAGCGTCTTCCATACGCCAACGGAAATAATCAATGACCAAGTTTTGTGAGGGCAGCAAAGAGATGCGTGCGTCAAAAGCTGCCACATCACCTAGCGACAAGGAAAACCGGGCACTGGCCTCTCCGGCAAGGATGGAAATGAATTTCCGTTCCTTGCGAGAAAAGCTGCTTTCATTGGGATGGAAAAGGATCGATATCTCATCGCTCTGGGTGTAAGCGTAGATCGCCTGAAACCCACAATTCATGAGGTGTTGAACCGTCTCCAGCATCAAATCACGGAAACGCGGATCGTAAGGCGCTTCGAAGGGGTGCCTCTCCCGAGTCAAGCGGGTAAAGCTTCGACCATCAATACGCGCCACGATATAAAGCCCCGGCAGAACACAGTGGTCGTGATTGGTTTCAAATACGCGCATCCGCGCGTCAATATCATCAAATCGCACTATCTTTCTCCTTTAACTCAATGCCGTCGGCGCTCACGATGGCCAACCAAAGCTCATCAAATCCTTCCGCGAAGGTAATCGGCTGAAATTTTGCAGCGGTTGCGTAAATGGCCTTATTGGGAACGCATTGCTTAGTGGCGCGCATTGCATTGCGACCGACGGCAAGCTCAACGGGCACAACAAATTGAATGCCGATCACTTTGAACTTGGCAGCTTTGGCTTGGCTGACATACCGCTCACGATCCAGGATGGTCGGGTTGGTTGCATCAACCACAAAGGACTGCTTTGATTCGATGCAGGCGGCAAGCATTAACTTTTCACGGTGGCGCGTGCGCAGCATGTCGTAGTTGAGACGGATGTGGCTTTCCCAGTACCGGTCGCGACAAAAGGTACTTTTTCCTGCTCCTTGAATACCACACAGAATGATGGCTTCCATTTATTGTCTCGCTGCCGTCATGGGTAAAAGTGCATCTAAAGCCACCGATGTGAAACCATCTGCCAAGCGCCCAACCGGACACCAGCCACCATGAGGTATGCCGTGTGCTATCGCCCAATCAAGGTCAGCTCGGTCAACGCCGGTTTGGCCACCTAGAATGATTTTTTTAAGGTTCATCCGTGTTTTTGCAGGCATTGATCAGCCCTCACCCTCAAGCGGTCCCAGCAAATAGCCCTGTATCCACATCACACCTTGAACATCTTCGCCCAGGCGCGGCACATAACCATCAAGCACGGCCTCGGACACGAAAATAGGTAATCTGAATTTCTCATCACCGGGACGCAGGACAACGATTTCCAACCGGTAGATGGTTTTTCCAGCATGTGTCACGGTAGCAATAGATTCGATCACGCCCTGAAACTCAGCGTCATCGCAGTCTTCACCACTGCGCGGGAAGAATGCGGCCATCCCGGAAAGAATGATGGTTACAGGTTTGGCAGATTCCTCGGGTGAATCACCATCATCAAGGCGACGCTGCTTTTGCATTTCCCAAAATGGTCCCTCAGTGATTTCAATTGAGCTTTGTGCCGCTGGCTCAAGCGAATAAGCCAGACCTGCGAGACAAACCTCAATCTGCTGGCCAGCTTGCAATGCGGCGCTGCCTGCGTAATAACGGGTATCAAAAAAACTGAGGTGGATTTCATCCTCTGTGGCCAGTACGTGCAGCCAGCCTTCGATGCCATATTCCCATGGTTCTACGCGGTCGACCGTCACTGTGTGCCGAATGCCATCGCGGAGCACGGGATAGCTGCTGAACAAGAACCGCGACTGCTTTGGCGTATCCGTAACAATCAATACATCCTCGACGATTGACCCATTACCCCAGCGGAGGCAGGTCACCTCTTCTGCTCGTTCTGTTTCATGGGTGACATCAACGCAAGAAAACGTATCGATCAACTTGCTCTCTTGAAGATTGCGGACGATCATCGCTTCGATGTCCGCATCGTTGCCGTACAGGGCTGTCCAGTGATTTCCATGACTAGGCATCATCAACTCCTTTGGTGAATCTTTTGTTGTCGCTCCCTTTACTTAACTTGGGAGCGATCACACGTTTTAACTGAGCTATCCTGAATTGGCAGCCGGTTCTGGTCCCACCGGCCACCTGCTACTCCAGTCTTCTGTGCAGGGTAAGGCTACGCAAGAGGAAAACAGACTCAGGTTAAAGCGTCAGAGGCTCAAATAGCGAGCCTGAATGTTTTTAAGCCCCCCCTTAATCACTTGTCTGTTGCATCACCACATCCATCAACAACTGATCCAGCACTGAAAAGTCCGTATCTCTAATGACCGGCGGCAGGATAGATTCCAATCGGGTCAGTTCTTTGGCGATAAACTGGTTAATGACTGGCAATGGGCGACCGTACTCTGATTCCTTGGCAGCACGCTTATATACGAGCAGCTGTTCAATGGCCGCCAGTAATTCGGCATCAGAAATAAGCGTATCAACCAATGACTGAAACGGCATGGGCGCAACTCCACGACCTTGTTCGATCCAGAGCGTGGCCAGCAGTGGGCGCAATACGTAGAGATATTTTTTGAGGCGAACTTTGTCACCATGCAGATAGTCACGGTGATTTTTGCGCGCCATATGCACATAGTGATGAAATGACCGCTCGGGCTGGTGCGTCTGGCGTGCCGCCTCGCGCAGTTGTGAAATGAACGATTCATCAGCGCTGTAGATGATCGGTGAATCCAGCCACTCAATCAACGTGGCGTTGCCTTTCTTGAGCAAGCCCAAGGCTTTACGCAGTTCCCATCCGTTGATGTCCAGATCGCCGCTAATCGGTTCTTCAATCACGTCGCGCGGGACTGAAACCTGCAAATACCATGGCAGCCGATGCACATAGATAAAACGGACGTCGTAATCGCTATCTGGAGAAGCGAAGCCCCAACCCCGGCTGCCAGACTCGCAGGCAAAAAGGATCGTGACATCATGTCGGGACTCTATGGCTTTGAGGTTGGCCGATATTTCTTCCCGTATTTCCGGTGAAACAGAGTGTTTCGTGTTCATTTTATTTCTCAATTCCGGAAAAAGCATTGACAGAAGCCAGAGGCTCTCGACACGATCTCAGCACTATCGAAATTACTGAAATGGATGATTCTAGCTCGCCATTTGTATTGAAAAGGTGGGGGGATGGATCGCCAGCCACGGCTTCCGCCCCTGCTCCGAAAGCAGGTGCCGTGGTTACCCCCCAACGGGCTTTTTTCGGGGTTGCGTCCCGCTCAGCCATCTCCTTCGATTCCGTACATTTCGTACGGTGAAATGGTTCCCCCAAAGCGGGCTTTATTGACTCAGTGGGGCCCCGGAAATGATGGCGCTTTTCTTTAGATCAACCAGGTCCACACAATCTTCACCGAAAGGCTTGCCATCAACCATCATCGTTGCATTGAGGCTACCATCAGAATCTTCAGTGATGCTCAGTTCAAATACGGATTTCATTTTGATTATCCTTTCACACAGACTACCTGTTTCAGCGTGTGCAGAATGTCGGTCAGGTCGCTCTGATTCTCCATGACCTGGTCAATGTCCTTGTAAGCCCCCGGAATTTCATCAACCACACCTTTGTCCTTGCGGCAGATCACGCCTTCGGTCTGCTGCACCATGTCGGCCTCGGTGAATAGCTTCTCAGCTGCTGTCCGGCTCATCCTGCGCCCTGCGCCGTGTGCGCTTGAGTTGAAGCTTTCCGGGTTGCCCTTGCCGCGTACGATGAAACTCCTGGCTCCCATGCTGCCGGGAATGATCCCGAGATCGCCTTCACGTGCCCGAATCGCACCCTTGCGGGTGACCCAGACATTGGCGCCGTAGTGATGCTCTTGGGCCACGTAGTTGTGGTGGCAATTAACCACCTCGCTGGTGACCTCGAAGGCTGGGAGATGACGAGCCAAGGCAGCCAACACCAAATCGACCATGCACTGACGATTTTTGAAGGCATACTCCTGCGCCCAAGTGACCGCTTCGACGTAATCATCGAAGTGCTCACAACCTTCCGGGAAATAGGCGAGATTCTGATCTGGCAGATGGATCATCCACTGCTCCATATCCCGCTTGGCCAGTTTGATGAAGTAATCCGCCATCGCATTGCCGATGCCCCGACTTCCCGAATGCAGCATGATCCAGACTTGGCTGGATTCATCAAGGCAGACCTCGATGAAATGGTTACCCCCACCCAGCGTTCCCATCTGATTGACCCATTTCGAGAACCGCCCAAAAGATTTGAGCAGTTCAGGATGCTTGGCGGTCATGGCATCCAGACGTGCCTCGAACGGACGTGCCGCATCGATCAACACACGCTCGTCGCGATGCTGCGCCCGGCCGACCGGGACATCGCGGCTGATCTGGTCGAAGACTTTCTTCAGTGACTTTTCCTCGATGTCGTTGGCGGTGATCGACAACCGGCAGGCCACCATGCCGCAGCCGATATCCACGCCGACGGCGGCCGGGATAATGGCTTTGTGTGTGGCAACCACCGAACCGATGGTCGCGCCGATGCCAAGATGCACGTCAGGCATGGCCGCCACATGATGGTGGATGAAGGGCAGACTGGCGATATTACTCAGTTGCTCTTTTGATCGTTCATCAACATCGTTCGTCCAGATTTTTACCGGGACACGTTGCGAAGTTATAACTTCTCTAATAGGCATAATGCCCTCCAATAAATGCGCGACGACCAGGGTGCCGACACGTTTTCGTTACTCAACCCACTGGTATGTGGTGCATTTTTTCATCGCAAAGGCTCAAGAAATGAGCCTACATAAATTCTTTCGGTCATTTAGATGCGGTATTTTTGGTGCCGGAACTCCGATTCGAACGGAGGACCCCTCGCTTACAAGGCGAGTGCTCTGACCAACTGAGCTATACCGGCATATCTGTGGGGTGTTCGACCGGTATCGATCCGGTACCTTCTGATTCACAGTCAGAAATGCAGTCCACTACACTACGAACACCATCGAACTTGGTGCCTCCCCGCCGAATCGAACGGCATCCTCCTGTTCTTCAAACAGGCGCGCAGACCACTTACGCCAGAGAGGCTAATCTGAGTACCGAAAGAAAGACACGCCATCAGAATGTCTTTTTGTCGGTACTCCGGTAAAGCTTTGATGATGCGAGCCAGCGCAATCACTGCCTGACGGCGCTGGGCTTTGAATGATTTCTCATGAGGCCCAGCCTTGCGAAATTTGGCGCTTGCCACGAAGGGATTGCGCGGTTTGATTTTGAGTTTCATCAGATCATCTCCTTAAGATTTTCTAATGCAGCGATCTCCCGCCGCAGTTTTCCGAATCCGGTGTGTCCGAGTACCCTGTGTTTTGCCCATCCATTCATTTTGTTGGGTTTGCAGAGCAAGCAACCAGCACGGGCGTTTTTGCAGCGTTTTCTTTTGTGGTGCATTTGTTTCCTTCTCAAAGTGTTTTTACCAATACCAGCTCGCATCACTGACACGACGAGGCAACAAGACTTCATGTTCCGAGTTCTTGAACCAACGGTTCAGTTCCTGTGCTTCACGTCGATCGGCTCGATGATTGAGATAGCGGCGGTACCAGTGAGGTGCGGTGGCATGACCATAATCGCCAAAACCAGCATCCGAGTAGTACCTGGCCAATGCCTTCTTTCCAGCAGGGCCTTTGGGGTCGAGGATAGTTCGCTGCATCCAGCCGTTGTTCCAGCTGTAATCACGCAGCACCCAGTCCAAGTTGTGGCAGGCATGACGCCGCCGATATGTACGAGACATGATGTTCTCCAGTAGTGAGTAGTTACCTCATGGCGAACCTCCTTTTCCTTGATGTGATTGGGGCGCCGCTGTTTTCCATTCGGGGGCGAATGGACAGGCCAGCGGCGCGCCTGGGCCATCGATCGTCAATGCTGGAGGTGTGAGGGCAACCCGCGTTGACGGTCAATGATTTAACCGCATCCAAATTGTTTAAGAGCGAACCGCATCACTGTTCTGCGGCGGACCTTCCGCGAACGGAAAGATTTTTGAAACCAGAAACACAAAGCCCGGATTCCTTGCGGAGATCCGGGCTCTGGCTAAATTGCCATGGGCGGTCAGGCTACGTTGCCATGATCCGCCCCTCCCGGAGGGGGTTGTTGTTCCGATAAAACGACGGCGTGTTATGTGGGTGGCTAAAGCGTGATGTTTTAAAGCTTGAGGGTGTTCGTGTCGAAATCATCATCCATGGACGCGCGAAACCATGGCGCTTGGAAAGTGCGCATGGGGACAGGCCGGCATTGGCCGGTATCTGTCTGCTTGCGAGTTGGGTGATGAGGTGTTTTTTCATGATCCTTGGTTGTGCGGGCCGTCGCCGACCTATTTGTTGAATGATGGCGGATTATGCAGAGTTGATTTTGTGCTGTCAAGCATCTTGTGTAAATTTATTTCATGAAATGATTGTTTTGTTACACTACGGGCTTCAGAACTTATGTTCTCCCTGTGGCACCCTGTCGTTTTGTGAGGATCGACACCATGTCCAAGTCTTTTGCGGCCCCTGGCCGCCCTGTTCCGCTTGCGTTTCGTGTCCGTGTCGTCATGGCCGAACGTGGCATTCGTTCTGTCGCTGCCCTCCAGCGCCTGCTCGACGGAATCGGCGTCAAAATATCGGTTCCCCAGTTGATCCGCATCGTCGATGGGCAATCAAGCCATGTATCGACAATGGTGCTGGGCGGACTCATTGCCGTGCTTCATTGCAGCATTGCCGACTTGATCGCCATCCATGAGCCGGTCGCCGCTTGATTATCCCGTAGCGAAATTCGGCGTGGTTCATCCGTGGGTAACATTTTTCTGAAACCAATCGATCCGGGATGCCCAGCGCTTCCCTCAAGACAGAGCCGTGAAAATGAATACTTTCGGTTCGTCTATAGCCAGCCCAGCTGACCCATGCAGTGCTTCTCGCAACCCATTTATTAATGCAGGTTTAAAATTTTCACTTCAGGCTCACTTCTGAATGGAAATACATGAGGTTCTTGAGAAACTACGCATCGAGCAAACCAAATCACGCTCGCGCCAGAGCAACGATAATGCCTTGGCCGAGAGCAAGAACGTCAGTGTTTTGCGCAAGCACATGGGCTACGTGCATATCCCCAGCAATATGCAAAACAGATCAATGCGTTCTACCAGGAAATCTTCAATCCTTGGCTGAACTTGCACCGTCCGTGCCTGTTTGCCACCGAGATCATTAACCCCAAAGGCAAGATCATCAAGCGCTATAAGCACAAGGATGTGAAGACGCCGCTGGAAAGCTTGGCGCAGTTGTGCGAGAAGGGTTTGGCCACCCTCAAACCAGGCATCACGCTGGAAGCTTTGCAGGCGCAGGCGAAGTCGCAGACGGACTTGGCGGCCGCCCAGGCAATGCAACGCGCCAAGACTGAATTGTTTGCATGGTTTGTAAAACCAACGCGCCGGGCATCGCTCTAAGGCGATCTGTACGACTGTCGCGCTCCGCTTGCCGGACAAACGGGTTGCTGCGCAATCCGCCTGCCGGGAGCCCTGCGGGCGCTAACCCCAAAACCCGCATATATATGCTTTTGAAATCAAGATCAAAAGCAAACCGTAACGACTGACTACCTGCTTTTGACGTAAACCCTTAGACTTGATTTTTAACCCGTCAACCCACTTAACCAAGTCACCTTATACATCCCCCGCTTCAGGCTCATACCTGGAGTTGAAAATACTCTGGTGCTGAACGTCAGCTCCTCGGCAGAAACGATCAGTGGCAAAGTGATGGTGGCAGATTCGAGTTGCCGGATGAATCAGTGCCCGAAGACCCTCGATGCCGGTTACACACAAGTAACCCTGGGTTTGGCATGGTGGTACGAGAAATACGCGAGGGATCAATCGTGTGAGGATGCATAACGGTATGAGGACGCCGAGCAGGGGGCACACGCCCGTCGCTTCGGCTTGTGGTCAGACGGGCAACCAGAATGACTTGACCGAAATTCTGCACACCCTGAAACAGTTGGTGTGCATGAAAGGGTGAATCCAGATGTCAGACGCACAACGACAACTCCTCGCCGCCATCAAGCAACAATCGCTTGAAGGCGTCAAAGCTGCCTTGGCCTTAGGCGCAGACACCAATGCCTATGACCAGGAGCGATCCATGCTGGGCTGGCATGAAGATGCCGTTGCTCTGTTGCTAGAATACGAACAGCCGTCATGGCTGGCAATACTCGAAGCTCTGTTGGTCGCCGGGGCGAATCCCAACCTCCCCATTGAACAGCGGTTCTTGGAATATCTGCTGCATGCTTTGAGCCAGCACTCCCATTTGGCAGCGATGCGATTGATTCTTGACTATGACGCAGACCCCAATCTAGTAAGCGAGGGCGACACCGCTCTGAGCAGACTCAACTTGGATTATTCCTTCGAGGAAACCTGCAATCTTCCGGATTGGTATAAGGGACGGGTGCTCCCTGAATATGAAGCGCCGCAAGATGATCTGGAGGATCGAGAAACTGCCTCCATATGGCTGGTTTCCAGGCACCAGCGTGGCTGGGCCATGCTGCGTCAGGCGGGCGGGCTGAACTCGTGGGAGCTCAGGCAAGGGCCGGTTTCAGAAACTCTTGGGCTCTACCCGGATGTATTGGGCGGCCTGTATACCCGCCACGCTCGCCCCGAGGCAGGCTTTCTGGCGTCCTTGGGCAGTGCGCTGACCGAACGGATTGCTCGCTGGAGTGGTGAGTACAAAAACCCGGATCTGCTGGGCTATGAAGCGCAAGCGGTCAAAAATTTTGACTATGCAGCCCATCTGACTGAAGGCATGGCGATCGGGCAGGCCATCGCCCCATTTTTACCCGAAGCTACGGCACTGAAAATTGCCATGCCGACAGCCGCAAGCATTGCGGCCAAATCCACCATGCTTGATGTGCATGCATGGAATAGCCAAAGCCAGGCCTGGGAGAAAACAGTGGATTGGCGCGATAAGCTTTCACCCGACTGGTTTGGTCCAGAGCCTGCCGGAAAACTCCGTCTCAAGTATTCTCAATGATGAGTTCAAGGCAAAAGCGGCACGTGGGAAGCGCTGATGCACACAGCGACGATGATTAACATGTTGCGCCGCGATCTTTTTCCGCCCGTCGCACGATGCGACGCGCTGGAGATAGCACTCAGGAAACTTGCGCAGCCTCACGTCGATGCTTCATTGGTCTGCCACGGCCGGAAACATCCAGGGTTCAATATTTAGAACGAACCGGCGGAACCCTGTTGGTGGATTATTGTGCCATGGTCGGGATGGACAAGTGCTCCGGGGCAGTCGCGTGATGCTGCTTGAGCAAAAAACGGGAACCATTCATTACGATGGTTCGGCTAATGACGAGGGATGACTGTCTGCTAAGGGTGGCAGCCGGTAGCCAAATATTTCGATACCATTCCTTGCTTCAATATCTGCTGCGCAGCAGCAATCTTGGTGCCCGATAATCACGAAAATCGGATCGTCGTTTAAAGCACCAGCCCCGATTCTCTTATCGGAAAAACTGTCTTTAGTTCGAGGCTGTCGGCATCCAAAAACATCACTCGGATTCGCTCGGCGAGCAGATGGGCGTCGAGAGTCCGGAGTTGGCGAGGCGTGGCATCAACCGGGTCGTTGTGGCAGAGCTCCGCCCGCAGCCGGTCTCCTATGGTCTTGGCCCCTGGTGCAGTGATGACAAACAAAACATCTTGGATTAGTGGCCGCTCCATTGAAAACATCGCACGCAAAAACGCCACCAACTTGACGAAATCATTTGAAGATCGCCAGTTGTTTTCAACTTCAACCCAGGTAATGTTGCCGGCGAAATCAAAAAGGATGTCCGGAATCTTCTGCTGATTTTGTTCATTGCAGCGGAAGCGGAACGACGCCAATTCGTGTGGCGCATCTCCTGCTCTGATTTCCAGCTCACTCCAACCGATATCTAGGTCGAGCAGATCACCTGCAACCGAGGAATAGACTGAGTTCGCAGCCGAGCGATGACTATGAGCATGCCTTAGTCTGTCTCGCGTATGTTCGCAATTGCCGGGCAGAGAAACAAAATGAGCAAGTTGCAACGCGCCTGATTTCGTCAATCCGACCATCCGCTCGCCGGTAACAGTATCGCCATCACGTCGCTCCACCACATGGCCGTCTGCGAGCAATCGGCGGAGTGTGCGCGATGCCATTTTTCTTGTGCTGATGTCGCAATGCCCCCAGATCGCTTTCGCAATTTGGCGCGTTGATGCATAACCCAAGCGTGCTAGTAGGTATAACGCTTTGGAACGGTAATGTTGTCCTTGTTGTATTTTGCTTGTCATCGCATTGCTCCCCAGAGTGGATTCTCCCCGTATAGCTCCGCGATGCTGGGCCGGCGATGTTTCTACATGTGGAAACATGGCCGAGCAGTGTTATCTCGCGCCCCTATGGAGCCATTTGAATCGCGGCTTAATGGAGCCACCC
>NZ_JBMOJE010000100.1:0-19003 GCF_049316945.1 Propionivibrio sp.
GAAATTATTGGAAAAAAAAGGCAGGGAACTGTTTGGTAGAGATCAGGTTCTCTGACCGTAGATTCATCTGCCGTGCGCAGATACATCTTGCCTTGTACAGAATTTCCGTTTCGGGCAGCATCTCCGGCGAATGAAACTGGTAGTAATACTTCGACGGATCGGCGTCGGCCATCAATTCAATTCATTGATCGCTCGGACACGCTGGTGGCACTGACTTCGATGGGCAAACAGGCAGTTTGAAATCGACTCGAGAACTATTACGAGAATCAAAGTGCAACAACCATCTCCTTCCTCAAGCTTTCGCTGATCTTTTCCTCGGTCAGCCCCGGCACCAGCTTGTGGATGAAGGCGTAGGCGTAGCTTCGCAGGTAAATCCCCCTGCGCAACGCCAGACGTGTCGTGTTCGGCTTGAACAGACCAGGCAAATCGAGGCGAACGAGATTGCCGTCACGTTCCGGGTTGTAGGCCATCGAAGCAACAATGCCGATACCGAGGCCGACATCGACATAGGTCTTGATTACGTCGGCATCGATCGCCGAAAGCACGATGTCGGGTGCCAGCCCGGCATCGGTAAAGCTGCGGTCGATGTTGGTGCGCCCGGTAAACCCCTCGTGATAGGTGATGATTGGATATTCGGCGAGATCGGCCAGCGTCAGTTCTGTCAATTGCGTCAGCGGGTGCCCCTGCGGAACGATCAGCGCGTGGCTCCACGTATAGCAAGGGAAGGTCACCACCTCCGGTATGCTTTCCAGCCCCTCGGTGGCCACCGCGATGTCGGCCTCGCCGGCAGTCAGCAGTTCGGCGATCTCGCGCGGACTGCCCTGATGCAGCACCAGATGCACCTTCGGGTAGTCGGCCTTGAAGTGCTTGATCACCTCGGGCAGCGCGTAACGCGCCTGGGTGTGCGTGGTGGCGATGATCAGGTTGCCCGTCTCGCGGCTGGAAAACTGCTCGGCGATGCTGCGCACGTTCTGCGCGTCGAGCAGGATGCGCTCGACCACCGCCAGCAACTCCTTGCCCGGTTCGGTCAGCCCGAGCAGGCGCTTGCCGCGGCGCACGAAGATCTCGATGCCGAGCTCGTCCTCAAGATCCTTGATGTGCTTCGATACGCCGGGCTGCGAGGTAAACAGCGTGTTGGCCACGGTGGTCAGGTTGAAGTCCTGACGCACCGTCTCGCGCACGATGCGCAGTTGCTGGAAATTCATGCTCTTCTCCTAAGCGGCCAATAGCGGCGCGACGGCTTCCGCCGGAAATACGCGTACGCGCTGCGGCTTCAGCCGAACGCGGTCACCCTCCTGGACGCCGAGCTGGCGCAGATAATCGCGGAAGACCGTGACCTCGACGCGTCCGCCCGTCTCTCCATTGCCATGACCTTCATCACGCTGCAACTCCACCGTTGCCAGCGCGCCGGAGCTGGTGATGCGCAGCACCTGTGCCGGCAAACCGCACTGCCCTTCGCCATCGTCGACCAGCAGTTGCACCTCGTGCGGACGCGCATAGCCGATGGCCGAGGCGTCGTGCGCCAGATCGTGTGCTTCCAGTTCGAGTGCGTGTTCGCCGACGCGCAGCGCCTGACCGTCCACGCGGCCATGAAAGAGATTCACCGAGCCGAGGAAGCCATAGACGAAGGGCGAGGCCGGATGGTCGTAAACCTCGTCCGGGGTGCCGATCTGCTCGATCTTGCCGTGATCCATGAGCACCACGCGGTCGGCTACTTCAAGCGCTTCTTCCTGGTCGTGGGTGACGAAAATGCTGGTGATATGCAACTCGTCGTGCAACTGGCGCAACCATCGGCGCAGTTCCTTGCGCACCTTGGCGTCAAGCGCGCCAAACGGTTCGTCTAGCAGCAGCACCTTGGGCTCGACGGCCAGCGCGCGGGCCAAAGCGATGCGCTGGCGCTGGCCGCCGGAAAGTTGCGATGGGTAGCGATCGGCCAGCCAGTCGAGTTGCACCAGCTTCAGCAGATCCTTGACCTTGCGATGGATTTCGGCCTCGCTCGGGCGCAGGTCGCGATGTTTGACGCGCAGGCCGAAGGCGACATTGTCGAACACGGTCATGTGGCGGAACAGCGCGTAGTGCTGGAAGACGAAGCCGACTGCGCGCTCGCGCACGTGCAGCCCCGAGGCATCGACGCCTTCGAGAAAGACATCGCCGCCGTCGGCATGTTCCAGGCCGGCGATGATGCGCAGCAAGGTCGTCTTGCCGCAGCCCGACGGCCCAAGCAAGGCGACCAGTTCCCCCGTGGGGAAATCCAGGCTGACGTTGTCGAGCGCGGTGAAACTGCCGAAGCGCTTGTTGATGTTGCTGACCGAAATACCCATTATTTGCCTCTATAAATAAATGCGTTTTGCTGCCCGCCGTCTCTGGCTCGCCACCAAGAAGGCGGCGACGAAGTTGAATCTGTTAAAGAATGACCTTGTAGAACTGGCCCCACTTGTTGTTCAGAATCATTTGAAAAACAGTCAAGCTGTTGCCCGTGATAAATCAGGCAGGGCACTACGCTTGAAAAATGAAGATGGTTTTGCATATCGGTGGCGGTGCGTGAAATGACAAAGCAATCGATGTCGTGGGGTCCAATTATGGTCAATTGGTAAATAGCGCAACTTTATGGACATCTGCTTAGATTCTGAAATAATATATTTTCCGTATGATATAACTAATTGTAATAAACACGAGAATTGACGCTGGCAGAGGTGGCACTGTATCTACTTTTTTTACTTCGAAGCCTTCGGAATTCAGCGTGTTTTCGGCTGTTTCTGAACCAATGGATTTCTTCTTGATCCGTTGAAAAAGGTAAACCTCCAAGCCTTGTCCCAACTGCGAATACCACGCATGATCAATAGGCAACATGACAGAAAGATGAGCTTCGGTGCATCGACTTCGCTTCAGTTCGAACGGCGCACCTCATAGCCATGCCAGCGCAGATAGTCAATCGCACGTTCAAGTTTGCGTATCCGTTGTGCGCTTCGCTGATTGACAGTGGTTGTTGGTAGAGTAGATATTTCGTAGCCGTGGCTATTCAGCCAGGTGCGGATGATAGTGATACTGTTCTTACCGATTCCTGGCGCACGCATCAGGACTCGAAAATCGATCGCTGCGATTTCTTCGGGGGTAAAGCTTGCCTTGTTGAGAAGGAGGCGCAAAGCGTTCTTCTGCCTTGTCGGCAGTAAGTCGATGCCTGAGTCGGTGCTGCCCGATTGCTTACAGTCGGTGGTATTGGACATGGCGGGTATTACTCCTCGCGGTACTCCGGTGAGGCGTGTGCTCAATTTTTGCTTAATTCGCCTAACGGGCATGGCTATGTCAGTCACCCCAAGCAATGTAAGTCCTGCCCGTTTCCCTCACCCCCGGCCCCTCCCGGAGGGCGAGGGGAGATTCGAGAGTCGCTGGTACGACTTTCACGCTAAAGTTAATGCTTGCAACCATAAGGTATAGCCACACCCCGACCAACGAATTTATCCTGATAACCATATCAACTTCGTGAATATCAACCGCCACCCTCCTCGTGGCCCCGGCCGACCCGGAGCGTTTCGCTCTGTCGCACAGAATGTTTGCCGAGTCACTCGCCCAGCCGGGGCTGCTCATCGCCAGCGACAACGACCCCTGGCTTCCGATTGAAAAAGCCACCGCTCTGGCCGCGAACTGGGGCGTGCGCTGCGTCAATCTCGGCCCGGTCGGGCACCTCAATGTCGCCTCCGGCCATGGCCCCTGGCCACTTGGCAAAGCCATCATCGAATCGATGCGTAGCGAACTTGGCAACCTGCCTGACAGTGAACCTGGCCACGCTAAAGTATCGCCGAACCCCATAGGCCATCGACCAGCGCCGCTGCGGCAGATCTGGCACAGCCACTGACCCCGGCGGCGGTGCTCGCCATCGATCATTTACGGCATAAGCAAATAAGAAAGTAATGCGCATCGGCTATCAGAAATCGTCCACGCTGATTACGGTGCTCAAGACCAACAATTCCCTGGAAAAACGCCTCAACGGACTGGGCGTCAGGATCAGTTGGCACGAATTTACCAGCGGTCTGCCACTGCTCGAAGCACTCAACCTTGGCAATATCGACATCAGCGCGGACGTCGCTGACACCGTCCCGGTGTTTGCTTTGGCCGCCGGTGCGAAACTCACTTATCAGGCGCAGGAAGCACCCTCTCCTTCCGCCCAGGCCCTGCTGGTTCGGGCAGATTCGCCGATTCAGACGGTGGCTGACCTGAAAGGAAAACGCATCGCCGTCACCAAGGCGGCCGGATCGCATTATCTGTTGATCGCCCTGCTGGAACGTGCGGGACTCAAATTCAAGGACATTGACCCGGCCTACCTTATCCCGGCCGATGGCCGTGCCGCTTTCGAGCGCGGCGCCGTCGATGCCTGGGTAACCTGGGACCCCTTCCTGGCCGGCGTTCAGCAGCAGAGCAAGGTGCGCATCGTGGCTGACGGCAAGAATGTCGCCGACTATCAGCGTTACTACCTGGCCGCCACCCCGTTTGCCAAGGCCCGGCCGGACGTGCTGAACGCCGTATTCGAGGAATTGCGCGGCGCCGGTCTCTGGGTGAAGAAGAACCCGAAAGCCGCCGCCGAGTTGCTGGCACCGGTCTGGGGGCTTGACACCGAGACGGTCGAACTGGCCAACAGCCGCCGCTCCTATGAAGTGCGCATCGTCAGCCCGGCCTCGCTCAGCGAACAACAGCAGATCGCCGACACTTTCCTGAACGAAGGACTGTTGCCGCGCAAGGTCAGCACCGCCGACATCAGTATCTGGAAGCCGTGACGCTGACGTGACCAGAGAATTGCCACACTCAAGCAGAAGGCACACATGACCGCTTATCGTCGACTCTACAAACACCTCATCAACGCCATCCTGCCCTGGCTATTGCCGATTGCCATCCTGGCATTCTGGCAATTGTCCTCGCAGGCCGGCTGGCTCTCCAGCCGTATTCTTCCCGAGCCGCTGGCCGTGGTCAGGGCGGCCATCCGGCTATTGATTTCCGGGGAATTGTGGCTGCATGTGTGGGTCAGCGCCTTGCGCGCCCTCTCCGGTTTTGCCGTGGGCGGCGGTCTGGGCTTGCTGCTCGGGATGCTCACCGGCTCTTTCCGCAACATGGAAATCGCGCTCGACACGACGCTGCAGATGGTGCGCAACATCCCGCCGCTGGCGCTGATCCCGCTGGTCATCCTGTGGTTCGGGATCGACGAAACGGCCAAACTGTTTCTCATTTCCATCGGCGTTTTCTTCGCCGTCTATATCAACACCTTTCACGGTATTCGCTCGGTCGATCCGGCACTGATCGAGATGGGCAAAAGCTATGGCCTGAGCGGCTGGTCGCTCTATCGCGAAGTGATCCTGCCCGGGGCGCTGGCCTCGATCCTGGTCGGCATCCGTTATGCCCTGGGCTTCATGTGGGTCATCCTGATCGTCGCCGAGACCATCTCGGCGCAGTCCGGCATCGGCTACATGACGATGAATGCACGCGAGTTTCTGCAACCCGATGTGGTGCTGCTGGGCATTCTGCTCTACGCCCTGCTCGGCAAGCTGGCCGACTTCGCCGCACGTGCCCTTGAGCGCCACTGGCTGAAGTGGAACAGCGCCTACAACGGCGCCTACCGCGCGGTTTGATTGAGGGAAAATAAAATGCTGGTCAACGACACAGAAATAGCGTCCCTGCAGGCCGTGCAAGCGACGGACAGTGGCTTGGGCCTTTCCATCAGCAAGCTGGTCAAATGCTTCGGCGAACGCGAGGTGCTGCATGGACTCGATCTGGATATCCGCCCGGGGGAGTTCGTCTCCGTCGTCGGACGCAGCGGCTGCGGAAAAAGCACCCTGCTCCGCCTGCTGGCGGGACTGGAAGAAATCACCGATGGCCGCATTGCCTTCGACGGCGACGAAAAAGAACACAACCGCAATGACGTCCGGTTCATGTTCCAGGATGCACGCCTGCTGCCTTGGCGCACGGTCATCCAGAACGTGGCACTCGGACTTCCGGGAAACAAGGACGAAGTTCGGGCACTGGCGCAAGAAGTGCTGGAGCAGGTTGGGCTGGCGGATCGCGCCGATGACTGGCCTGGCCGGTTTTCCGGTGGTCAGCGCCAGCGCGTGGCCCTGGCCCGGGCGCTCATTCACCGACCGCGACTGCTGTTGCTTGATGAACCGCTTGGCGCACTCGATGCCCTCACCCGCATCGAGATGCAGCGCCTCATTGTCAGCCTTTGGCAGCAGCATGGTTTTACGGCGGTTCTCGTCACCCATGACGTATCGGATGCGGTCGCCGTCGCGGATCGCATCCTGCTGGTCGAAGAAGGACGCATCACGCTCGACGAGCAGGTCAGCCTCGCTCGCCCGCGCGAGCATGGCCAGCCGGAATTCGCCGCGCTGGAGAATCGCGTATTGAAGCGTCTGATGACGGTGAACGCGATCAACGTGCGCAACCAGATCCCCGGCCGAATCGTCGGCATCACCATCGACCGCCCGCTCTCGGAAGTGCGCATTGAAACGGCCAGCGGCATCGTCACCGCTACCGTTTCCACACGCTCATTGAGCGAACAGCCGCTGGAACTCGGCGCCGAAGTCCTGGCGCTTTTCAAGTCGACGGAAGTCGTCCTGGCCACAGAGGCGGCATAGAATAAGCACTTTTTGAATGTGAGGACTGCACATGGAGTGCAAGGTTAAGTGGACGGGCGACGGCATGTCGTTTCTGGCCGAAACAGGAAGCAATCACGCGGTAATGATGGATGGCGCACCGGAAGCTGGTGGACGAAACCAGGCGCCACGGCCGATGGAAATGGTGCTGGTCGGCACCGGCGGATGCAGCGCATTCGATGTGGTGATGATCCTGAAAAAGGGACGCCACGCCATCTCGGGATGCGAAGTCAGCCTCAAGGCAGAACGTGCCGAAACCGATCCGAAAATTTTCACGCACATTCATTTCCATTTCCGTGTCAGTGGAAAAGGCCTGAAACCGGAAGCCGTTGCACGCGCCATCGATCTTTCGAAAAACAAGTTCTGCTCGGCATCGATCATGCTCGGCAAGACCGCCGAAATCACCCACGACTTCGAAATCATCGAAGACTGACGCTATCGCTGTAACCCGCGCCAATTGGCGTTCTGCAAAGCACCCAACCTGCAAGCCAATGGATACGGCATCCTTCAGGCATGATGGCTGTAGATCGCCTGTCAATGCGGTCTGCAGCCATGCATCACTTTTAAGTCCATGCAGATGCTTATAAGCGCCGACTGAATATGCAAAGCAGAAATAGTTAGTTCCATAGCCGGCGCGCCTGATGGAAACTGGGTTTTTCGAAACCCAACTTTGTCAGGAATACCACCATGAAGAGAAATTTCCTCAAGACCCTCATTGGCGTTGTGCTAGGCATCGGCCTGGCGGCCAGCAGCGGACTCGTTCGTGCCGAATACAACGCGAAGCTGCTGCGCATCGGCTTCCAGAAATCGGCCAGCCTGCTAACTCTGGTGAAGGCCCAAGGCTCGCTGGAGAAGCTCTTTGCCCCTCAGGGCATCGAAGTCAAGTGGGTCGAGTTCCCGGCGGGCCCCCAGTTGCTTGAGGGGCTCAACGTCAGCGCCATCGATTTCGGCTATGTCGGCGAAGCGCCACCGATCTTTGCCCAGGCCGCCGGCGCCAACTTCGTCTATGTCGGCCACGAGGAACCGGCACCGAGTGCCGAAGCGCTGATCGTGCCGAAGGGTTCGACGATCAAGACCGTGGCCGACCTGAAGGGCAAGAAGATTGCGCTCAACAAGGGATCGAACGTTCATTTCCTGCTGGTCAGACTACTCGAAAAACACGGCCTCAAATACTCGGACATTCAGCCGATATTCCTGGCGCCAGCCGATGCGCGCGCCGCATTTGAACGCGGCAGCGTTGACGCCTGGGTAATCTGGGATCCCTACACCGCCGCCGCAGAGAAGCAGATCGACGCCCGTATCCTGGCCGATGGCAAGGGTGTGGTTAACAACTATGCCTTCTTCCTCGCCGAGCGCCAGTTTGCTGAAAAACGCACCGACGTGGTCAAGCAGTTGTTCGAGGAACTGCAGAAACAGGGACAGTGGATCAACAAGAACTATAAGGAAGCAGCAACGCAACTCTCGCCACTGCAAGGACTCGACCAGGCGATCGTCGAGCAGAGCATCCGGCGCTACAGCAACGACGTCAAACCGATCAACAGCAAGGTCCTCGCCGAACAACAGAAGATCGCCGACACATTCTTCGAACTCAAGCTGATTCCGAAGGAGATCAAGGTCAAGGACGCATCGCTTTAGGCAAAAGCTTTTACAGCGACTTAAAAGGCGCATGCCTGCTGGGCACTAGCCGTTACGTTAAGGTGTTGATAGCGCCGACTAGGCCGGCGTAACTCGTTGAAGACGTGCGGATTTTCGCGATAAGCGCTCAAGGAGATTTTTCCTTCAGCATTTTCTGCATAAATGTACGTCAGTTCAATGGGTTGCGGCTTCCATCCGCATTTCATCAACACCTTAACGTAACGGCTAGCTGCTGGGCATGCGCCTTTTTTTTGGACAAATTTTTCAAGCGGTTGATAGCAGGATTGCGAGTCGCGACGTAAGAAATGCCAGGCCTGGGTGAATTGCACACTGCAACCGGGGCATGCTCAGCAGAAGCCAATGGGCCAAGAATAAATCGAGTCGGTTGGATAGATTCAAAGGCCTGCGCCACGGCTTCTGTTGCAAACAGGCAAAAGCAGGCCACCCAAATCAGCTAAGATGCTGAAGACATTGGATTTGAAGCGCACCTGAACATTCTCACCAAGCAAAAGGCAATCTGATGGCGAAGACGCCAAACAAGAAAAACGACTCCGCCGCGACGATCGGCTTCGAAGCCAAGCTCTGGCTCACCGCCGACAAACTGCGCAACAACATGGACGCGGCCGAATACAAGCACGTCGTCCTCGGCCTCATCTTCCTCAAGTACATCTCGGATAGTCATCCGTTTGGAGCACGTGAAGAGCTCCGTATTTCCTCCAGTCGACGACACCGAAAGGATGCCAAATGATTGTCCGAAGGATCGACATAGAAGAAATTGTCAGGCGTTCTGATCAGGGCAAAACACGACCGTTCATTTGCCGGGGGGGCGATGACCACCAATACTTTGTCAAAGGCAGGGATGCCGGACGGCGTAGCCAGATTGCCGAGCTGATCAGTGGGCAACTGGCTTGGGCCTTCGGGCTTGAGATTGCCAGCTTCGCGATCGTTGATGTGCCCGAAGAATTGATCCAGCCGTTGTTCATGGCAGACGTCAAGGACCTCGGTAGCGGCCTGGCGTTTGGTTCACAAGCGCTACCCCACGTTCAGGAACTGAATGTGGCGCAGTTGCAGTCAGCCATGCAGGCCGATGAGATCAGCGAGCGCACGGCAAGAGACATCTTCATGTTCGATTGGTGGATTAAGAATGGCGATCGAACGCTGACCAGTTTAGGCGGGAACCCCAACCTGCTATGGGACTGTGAGGCGAAGCAACTTGCCGTAATCGATCACAATTGTGCTTTCGATACTGAATTCAGCGGCAAATCCGCGTTGGAACTGCATGTATTCGCTGAAGCAGGACGCGCGGTGTTTTCTGATGTGGCTGAACGCGCCCTCTATCTGGAGCGGTTCTCCGCAGCGCTAGCCGCTTTCGATATTGCCTGCGATAATGTCCCTCCCGAGTGGTGGTGGGTTGACGATGGCGTCCCGGCGAACTTTGACCGCGCTGAGGTCAAAGCCGTGCTGTCCCGTTTCAATAACGATTTTTTTTGGGAGGAACTCTAGTGAAAGCCGCCTGCGCTTACGCCGTAGTCCAGTTTCGCCCCTTCATTGAGACGGGCGAGTTCGCCAATGTCGGGATCGTAATGCTCGATGTCGAGCATCGTTTCTTTGACTTCAAACTGCTGAAGAGGTACAGCCGGGTCACCCACTTTTTTCCGGAACTCGATCGTAAGGTCTATCTGGAAGCGATTGCCGGGTTCCGTGAAGAGTTGAATCGGATCAAGACGTTCATTCGTCAAGATGCCCTGGACGGTCGCCGTACGACCCCGGACAAGGCACTGGCAGAACACATCTATGTGGAACTTACTCGGGTTCGCGAAGGCTTGTTGCGCTTCGATTCGACACGGCTGGTCATGGCGGACGAGCCGAAAGCGAAACTGGAGGCTCTTTTCGAGCACTACATCGGTCGCAATTTCGTGACGAAGGAATATCAGGAACGCTTGCTGGAAAACAGGGTTGGTCGATTGCTTTATGGCGCGCACTTACCATTTGGCGAGGGCAAAATTGGTGATGACGACTTTGTGGTCCGCTTCCCGTTTATTCGGAAAGACGGAGAGAACGTTACGAGCGTGATCAAGCCACTGTTCCTTGGCCAAGCTGACACAACGCACATTCTTACCAAAGGTGATGGCTGGGTAAGTAAAGTTAAGCGGCTAAAGCGGCTGAACCAACTGCCCCAACGGGTTCTTTTTGCTTTGGAACCGCCTCCCCAAGAGGCTGAGCGCCGTTTCCGCGCGTTCAAGGAGATCTCTGCCGAATTTATGGAACTTGGCGTGAATATCGCAAACGCCAGCAACGATAACGAGATTCTTAAATTTGCGTCGAATGACCTTCTGTAGGAAGACGGTCGCTTGCAGGCCTCTTTATCGCCCCTGAGACGAGGTGGCTTGAGGGGAACTATCACTTCGGTCGCGGTGGTTCTCCGACTGCAGACCTAACTGTCAGTCAACCCCCAATGACCCTGGATGGCAAAAAGCATGAATTTGACGAAGGGCGCACCAGTCTTCCACCCCGGCGCCGTCGATCGGCGCCGGGTGTCAAACTTAAACCCCGTACTTGTCGCGCAAGCGCGTTGACGCAGCGACAATACTCCGCAGCTTGCCTTCGGCGACACGGCTCGACGCCAGGGGATTGTCGGCAAAGGTGGCAAAGCCGCAGTCCGGGTTGAGCAGTACGCGCTCCGGGCCGAACAGCGCGATGGCCGCCTCGGCTCTGGCGAACACTTCATCGACACTCTCGATCTTCTCGAGTTTCTGGTTGACCACGCCGACACCAATCCGCCGGTCGTCAGGCAATTCACGCAACAGTTCGATTTCGCCAGCCCGCGGCGTGGCAAGTTCGAGCATGAAGGTGCCGACGTCGAGTTGCTTGAAGTGCGGCAGCAGGGCGCCATAGTCGCCGGTAAGCGCCACCGATTCGTCCGATGACCAGTTGCCGCGACAGACGTGCATGGCCGTCCGCTCGCGCGGAAAACCGGCAACGACGGCGTTGATCAGGTCGCGGGCGAAAGCCAGTTCCTCGTCGATCGGCTTCTTTTCGCCGAGCGCACCACACATGAAGCTGCGTCCGCCAGAGCCGGGCTTCTGGCGCGAGAAAACCACTTCCGAGAGCACCGGCTCATCGAACTGCACCAGTGCCACGCCGGCATTGAGCAGGTCGGCAAGCTCTTCACGCAGGATGCGAACGATATCCTCGGCCAGCACTTCGCGTGACGCGTAGGCACGGTCGGACAGGCATTCCATCCACATCGTGCGGGTCAGCAGATAGGGGCCGGGCAAGGCGATCTTCACCGGCTTGTCGGCCAGCGTTTTCGCATACTGAAATTCATGCAGGGTCAGCGGCTGGATGCGGGCGATGCGACCGAAAACGGCCGGGTGCCTGACTTCGTGCGCCGGAATATCGAGTGCGCGCAACTCCTTCTCGAACTTCTCGGGATCGCTGACATAGGGCAACAGATCGGTCAGCGGGATGAGCTGGCAATTCTCCAGAATGCCGCCGACAAAACTGGCGTAGGAATCGCGCCGCTGCTCACCGTCGGTGAGGACATCAACGCCGGCACGCAACTGGGCGTCCACCGCCTGGCTGACGGCATCGTCGGCGATGGCCTGGAATTCGTCCTCCGACATGCGTCCGGCCATGCGCTCGTGAATGGCGCGCAGCATCCAGCTCGGCCGAGGCCAGGAGCCCATGCCCATCACCGAAAGCGGGCGCAGGGGCGGTACATCCGGCATGGCTTTGGCCACCGGGTTTGCCACGGCTTGCTCGACTTTCACCGCTGCGGCTTTGGCATTACGCTCGACAGGGACGCCTTTGCGGACCAGATAGCTGTTCTGCCGGGCGCTACGCTTTTCCAGCGAAAGCAGGTCGTTGCCGGTCATCCGGCACCACGCCGGCAGGTCGACCGCGACGGTGGCGTCGGTGGACAGAATCTCCAGCGTCTGCCCTGCGGCGAGCGGGTCGATGTGGCGGCGGATGAGCAGCAGCAGGCCGCTGCCACAGTCGAGATCGCCACCGTCGAAGCTGCTGTCGGGGTGCGATACGTGCCTGTTTTCCATGTTCAGAAGCTGAGCGATGCGGCGTCCTGCGAGAGAAATTCGACCAGCTTGGCGCCACCGACAATCAGCGCACCGTCGATCAACTGGGTTTCGTCGAGGCCGCGCTTCTTGAAGCAGGGCGAACAGACGAACAACTGGCCGCCACCGGCGATGTAGTTGTCCATCAACTGCTTGAGCGGGGCGAAACCTTCCTCATGAATGTCGTCGGAGTAGCCCTTTACGGCCAGACGAACGGCTTCGGTGCTCAGGAAGACCAGCGTTTCCTGGTCGGAGCCGAGGGCGGCATTGGCCACGACGAAGGCGACGGTGGCCTTGTCGGTATCGTTTTTGGCGCAGGTGAGGCTGACACAGAATTTTCCGGACATGAGATTCCCTTTCTAAGGACGTTGGATGAAATAAAGCTGTGTGGCGGGGTCGGTTTGCAGCAGGCGGTGGCCGGTCATGCGGCACCACGCTGGGATGTCGGCGGGCGCGCCGGGGTCGCGGGCGGTCAGGCGTAATACCTGGCCGCTATCGAGTCGGCGCATGCGCAGCCTGAGTTCGAGTATCAGTTCGCCGCAACCGAGGTCGCCGGCATCCCAGGTGGCATCACCGGGACCTGGAAGCGCGCCGGCAGGCATCGCCTCGCCGCAGCACGCAGGCTGTGGGGAAGAAAGGGGCATTGCAATACTCCCGATAAAAAAGCCGTTTTCCTGCCTTCGGCTTCAACCGCCCTGGCGCGGAAGTCGCCGGGGCTTACCCGAGGCATCGAAGCGATGCCCCTTTCGTGTTCAAGCGGTACTCAGACCGCAATTCTGTATTCGGTGCTGCTTAAAAAATCATGACCCGCCATTCGGGGTCAAGACTGCGCATGATAAACGTTGCCGCTCCGGCTGTGCCGGAAAATTCCGCAATCTTCATCTCGTCGGCGGCAAGGTGGTCATGTAGCGCCATGCTGCATCCAAGAAAGCGGGCGCCCTGCTCGGCCGCCTCCTGCATGAAGCCGTAAATCGACTTTGCTGTAACGCCGCCCGGAACAATCCCGGCAGCGACGCCTTCGACCAGCAGGCGTACCGACGTGCCGGTGAAATGCAGTTCGACTTCGCAGTCCATCGCCGCCGCTACCGCCGCGTAAACAAAAGGCATGGTGCACAATTCGGGCCGCTCCGGCGTTGCCGCCCAGAGCAGGATGGCGAGTTTCTTCTGCAAAGGTGGCAGTTCGATGGTCGGATTCATGTCGGTACAAACCGGGGTAGTAATTTGTCAAAGCAGCACCGGCGACGTTTGCTCATTGCAATAACGCCGCCGATGCCCGGCCGCAGGGATGGTTTGTTCATGGCGCGATGTCCGTGTCCGTTGATCGTGGAGTGTTTTTCAGGATAGGAACTTTGAGGCTGACCCGATCAAGTATCGATGGCCCTGATAGCCGTGGTCAATCAGGAATTTTCCTTCGAGTCAGGATTCCAGCAGCCGATTACGCTGCACCTTGCCTGATGGCCCTTTGGGAAGTTCGGACATGAATCGCAGGTAGCGAGGCGTTTTGAAAGCACCCAGACGCTCGCGACAAAACTCCATGAGGTTCACTTCACCACAATGCGCGCCCGGCCGCAGAACGATGCCAACCAGTATTTCCTGCCCGTAGAGCGCATCGGGCACACCGACGGCAGCCGCTTCGAGAACAGCGGGATGTTGCAGTAGCACCTCGTCGATTTCGCGCGGGGCGATGTTTTCGCCGCCCTTGATGATCAGTTCCTTGAGGCGACCGGTGATGAAATAGAAGCCGTCCTCATCGCGACAGCCTAGATCACCGGTGCGAAGCCAGCCATCGGCGGTAAATGCCCGGCGAGTTTCATCCGGCGACTTGTAGTACCCGGACGTAACATTCGGGCCGCGCACGATAATTTCTCCGGGACTGCCTGATGGCAATTCAAGGCCCGTCGCCGCATCGATCACCCTGGCTTCGTTACCATACGCCTGGCCGGGGCTGGCGATCTTTCGTCGTTCCATGTCACTGAAATTGGCGAATACCGGAGCGGCCGTTTCGGTCAGTCCCATGGTTTCCACCACAGGGACGCCGAAGCGTTCCTCGAAGGCTTGCTGATGCGCCGGCGGCAGCGGGGCCGATGCCGAGCGACAGAAGCGCAGACGCGAATGATCGAGTGCAGGAATGCTGGCATCGGCCGATTCTGTGCACTCCCCGAGCAAGAAAGCGATGATCGTCGGCACCACGTTGAGCCAGGTGCAGCGGTGCTCTTCAGCCAGCGACCAGAAGGCCTGCTTGCTGAAACGCCGCGGCATGACCAGGCTCCCGCCATGGTAGAGCGGCGCCAGCACGGTGACGATCTGGGCGTTGATGTGGTACAGCGGCAGCACCGCCAGAACACGATCGGAACCGCCCAGTCCGTGCACGGCGCTGACAAAGCGGGCGCCGGAAAGGACATTGTTATGCGAGAGCAGAACGCCTTTGGGAAGCCCGGTGGTGCCGGAGGTGTACATCAGCAGCGCCGTATCCTCGGCTACAGGTTCCGTTTCCGGCCACGCCGTCAGCGCTTTTTCCTCTCCCATGCCGACCACATCGGGATCAACGACAAACACCATAACCGGACGCGAGAGCTTGGCCAATGCGGCCCGTAGACGCGCCTCAAATTCGACCGCGACAAAGACCGCGACGCAGTCGGAGTGCTCAATGACATAGGCTAGTTGCCCGACTTGGGCAATCAGACTCAGCGGCACCACGACTCGGGCTGCGGCCATGGTTCCAACAAAAGTCCGTACCGCCTGCAGCCCGTTTGGCAGGACCATGCTGACGTGAGCACCGGGCGCTATTCCATGCGAGTCCAGAAAAGCCGCCAGGTGGCGGGATGACTGCAAGAGTTCGGCGAAGCTGAGGCGACACCCGTTTTCCGGCGCCAGCATGAAAGTGGCCTGAGGATCGCAGGCTGCCCGATATTCCAGCAGCGAACGGATCGAGGCATCGCGCGGGTCGGGCCTCATTTGCCGAATTGCCGCCAGTAGCCGCATCACTGATATCCAGAAATGCAAATGGCACCCGAAGACACCTGTCTCTACTTCCGATTCCGACCCTGTATGATTTTTCCAAAGACTATGGCAGCTTTATGATCATCAAGCTGCCAGTTGAAACCGCAGCCTGGCGGTCTCCTCATCGGCGGTCACCGGGCTTGGCTTTGTGGTGTGTCTGATCTTTGAAACGTTCGTCGCGGCTATGCATGCTGTTGTCGGCGCCACCACCCCGGATCCTCGAACTGCTGTGAAGCACGGTTTTTCCACTGGGAAAACCCGATAATAGCGGCCAATTCTTTGGAACGCTATTTTGGGATTCCCGCATGGAAATCAAGGTCAACTTTCTCGACAAGCTTCGTCTTGAAGCCAAGTTCGATGACTTCACGGTGGTGGCCGATCAGCCTATCCGCTATAAGGGCGATGGCTCGGCGCCGGGACCGTTCGATTACTTTCTGGCTTCATCGGCTTTGTGTGCGGCTTATTTTGTGAAGTTGTACTGCGCAACTCGCGGTATTTCCACCGATAACATCCGCCTGTCGCAGAACAATATTGTTGATCCGGAAAACCGCTACCAGCAGATTTTCAAGATTCAGGTCGAGTTGCCGGCGGATATTTCGGCCAAAGACCGCCAGGGCATTTTGCGCTCCATCGACCGTTGTACGGTGAAAAAGGTGGTGCAAACCGGGCCGGATTTTGTGATTGAGGAAGTGGAAAATCTGGATGCCGATGCCCAGTCATTGCTGATGCTGAATCCAGCTTCGGAAGCGAGTACCTATATTGCAGGCAAGGATCTGCCTGTGGAGCAAACCATCGCCAATATGTCCGGAGTCTTGGCGGGCTTGGGCATGAAGATTGAAATCGCTTCGTGGCGCAATATTGTTCCCAATGTGTGGTCGCTGCATATCCGCGATGCGCACTCGCCGATGTGTTTTACCAATGGCAAGGGAGCAACCAGAGAAAGCGCGTTGGCGTCGGCGCTGGGCGAATTCATCGAACGAATGAATTTCAATCATTTCTACAACGATCAATTTTGGGGCGAAGACCTTGCCAGCGCGGCGTTTGTCCATTACCCGAATGAGCGCTGGTTTAAGCCTGGCCGTAAAGATGCGCTGCCGGCTGGAATACTCGATGAATACTGTTTGCAAATTTACAACTCCGACGGTGAGTTACGTGGCTCGCATCTGTACGACACCAACTCCGGCAATGTGCAGCGCGGCATTTGTGCGCTGCCGTATGTGCGCCAGTCGGACGGCGAAACAGTGTATTTTCCGTCCAACCTGATCGATAACCTGTTCCTCAGCAATGGCATGAGTGCCGGAAATACGCTGGCTGAAGCGCAGGTGCAATGCCTGTCAGAAATTTTCGAACGTGCGGTAAAGCGCGAAATTCTGGAAGGTGAAATCACCCTGCCTGATGTGCCGCACGAAGTGCTGGCTAAATACCCCGGCATCCTGGCCGGGATTCAGGGTCTGGAAGAACAGGGCTTTCCGGTACTGGTAAAGGATGCGTCGCTAGGCGGCGAGTATCCAGTGATGTGCGTCACCTTGATGAACCCGCGTACTGGCGGGGTGTTTGCCTCGTTCGGGGCGCACCCAAGCCTCCCGGTGGCGCTGGAACGTAGTCTTACCGAGTTGCTGCAGGGTCGCAGTTTTGAAGGCCTGAACGATTTGCCTCAGCCCACCTTTGTAAGTAATGCCGTGACAGAACCGAATAACTTTGTTGAGCACTTCATTGATTCCAGCGGCGTGGTGTCCTGGCGCTTTTTCAGCGCCAAAGCCGACTATGATTTTGTTGAGTGGGATTTTTCCAGCCAGGGTCAGAGCACCAAAATGAGCACCAAAATGAGCGCCAACGCCGAGGAAGCCGCGGTGTTGTTCGGCATTCTCGAAAACATGGGCAAAGAAGTGTACATGGCCGTGTCTGATAATTTAGGCGCAACGGCCTGCCGTATTTTGGTGCCGGGCTATTCGGAAATTTATCCGGTAGAAGATTTGATCTGGGATAACACCAACAAAGCGCTGTTGTTCCGCGCCGATATTTTGAATCTGCATCATCTGGATGATGCCGGCCTGGAAGCACTGCTTCAACGTTTGGAAGACAGTGAACTGGATGATTACACCGACATAATCACATTGATCGGAATCGAATTTGACGAGAACACGGCTTGGGGTCAACTCACCATTCTAGAGTTGAAACTGCTGATCAATCTCGCCTTGCGGCAATTTGAAGCAACGAAAGAGCTGGTCGAAACCTTCCTGCAGTACAACGAAAACACGGCCGAGCGCGGATTGTTTTATCAGGCGGTGAATGTGGTGCTGGAGGTGCTGCTGGACGACGATCTGGAACTGGACGATTACGAAGTCAATTTCCGCCGGATGTTTGGCAACCCGCGGATGGACGCAGTGCTGGGGTCAGTGGACGGCAGCGTGCGCTTCTTCGGACTAACCCCCACGAGCATGAAACTGGAGGGGCTCGATAGGCACCAGCGCCTGATCGACAGCTACAAGAAACTGCACATGGCGCGAGCCAATGTGGCGGCTCAACTCTGCTGACATTGAGAGCCTCAGACTAAGAAAAAAACAGGGGACAGACCACGGTTTTCCGGTTTTAATGGTAGGGGAAACAGAAACCGTGTCCCCTATTATTGACTTTGAAGCACAAACCGTGAAACCAGCACGACCGAAAACGGGCGTAAATGCCTTGACGCTGAGCGCCGGGTTGGGCCTCTCATTCATAGTGCGTCCACATACGCAGGACGCGAACAGTTTTCTCTTGGGTAAAGGCTTCATACACGATTCGGTGCTGAATATTGATGCGGCGAGAGTATGCCCCGGCAAGATCACCGACCAATTTTTCAAAGGGAAGTGGATTCTGAAACGGATCGTTGGCAAGAACCGCGAGCAGTTCTTGCGCCTTTGGTTTAAGGCCGCTTGCAGCAAGCTTCTTTGCATCCTTCATTGCTTGTTTGGCATAAACAAGTTCCCAACTCACCACTTAAGCTCCTTCGAGCTTTTTGCAAGGGGTTCGGCCATCCCAGCCTTGATGGACTCGCGCATACCAGGTACGGCCAGTAGGTACAAAGTTTCTTGAATTGCGCTCCAATCTTCCGCAGAAAGAAGCACGGCATTGCTGCGTTTCCCGGAAATGATGATTGGCTCGTGAGACTCGACTGTTTGATCAATTAGCCTGTAAAGATTTGCCCGGGCTTCGCTGGCGGTAAGTATGTTCATTTCGCGCTCCTTCAAAGAAGCTCACATGGTACGATATAACGTACGCTTGTCAAGTGGCCGTGCGTACGCAGCAAGAGGCCCAACGTTCAAGCTCAGGGACTTCTGTCAGGCACCCCGAACGCCCCGAATTTCTTCTACAGAGTAAGGTGTGCTTCGGAGATGAGCAATTCGATGGCACGTCGGACAAAGCGAAACTAATTTTTCGATTTTCGTCTCTCTTTCCCACGTTGCCGATAACGGTTCCAAGTGGTGAACTTCAATGACGTAAGACTCGCCAACTTGAAGGTGAAAACCACAACCTTGGCATATGTAGTTATCCATTAAAACAGTAAAACAGGGGACACCCACGGTTTTCATGCCGGGGAAACAGAAACCGTGGTCTGTCCCCTATTTATTGCCGCACCGGCAGGCGCGGGAAGACGTGATCGACGAGATGCGCGGCGGTTTC
>NZ_JBMOJE010000101.1:0-18345 GCF_049316945.1 Propionivibrio sp.
CACGCTGGTGTGAAAAGTGCCAAACCAATTGGGTCCTAACAGAAGAAATCTGATGTTGTGGCAAAGGACGCAGACGCCCTTGAGGAAACTCCGATTCTCGGGCGACGATGCCACGTCGTTGATGAAACTCGCGTCGATGTTGACGTAATCGAGTCCGCTGCCCTGCAATTGCCCTAGGCGATTGAACTCGCGCCCGTAGTGATCGGCGCCGACGCGGCAACCAAGCGCCTTCAGCTGCTGCACGAGGTCGCGAAATCCATCGGGAAAGCCAAACAAACCCTGCTCAGGAACGTCGATTGACAAGCGCTGTGCCAGTCCCGGCGCGGCCGCGATGATCGCTGCCAGGCGCGCAGCAAAACCGGCAACGCCGAGTGAATCGGCCGAAAGGTTCAGCGCCAGCCGGTCACTCGCTTTACCAAAGCCGGCCAGTCCGCCGGCCACCGCCAAATCGAAATCGGCGGTCAGTTTCAAGCGCGCCAGCTGCGGCAGGAAGCTTCCAGCCGCCAGCCATTCGCCACCCTCGTCGAGGCGCAGGCGGGCGAAACATTCACGCTGCATCAAGGTACCGTCGAAGGATCGCGTATCGAAGGCGGCGAGCATGATCCAGTGCTGCTCGAGCGCACGCTGGAGCTTGTCACGCCATTCCTGACTGCCGAGCGGGCGCACGGCATCGCTCGCTGCGGCGACCACACAACCGTTGCCACGTTCGGCTGCAGCCAGCGCGTTATCGAGGCGCGCCATCAGGCGACCAATGTCTTCGCCTGGAAGATAAGCCGTCGCCGCCGTTGCGGCGAGCGGAACCGCCGATTGTGCCGTTTCGTGCCAGGTGTGGGGCAAGGCGTTGAGATCACCGTCGACACGGGTGGCAATCGACTGTGCATCAACGCTGCCGGGCAGCAGAAGCGCGAAGTCGGACCCGTTGAGGCGGCCAGCGAAGGCCTGCGTCGTGTTGCCGGCATGGCTCGCGGCAATCGCGGCGGCCTGCCGGATCAAGGTATCGGTTGGCGCCCGGCCGGCGGTCAGGTTGATCAGCCCCAGCTCATGCAGCCGGAACAGGACCAGCACACCGGGCCCGCTCCCGACGTCAGGGTCGAGCGCGCCGCGCAACTGACTCATGAAATGGCTGCGCCTGGCAAGCTGCGTCAGTTCGTCGAGGTTTGCCGCCTGACGCATGGCGTCGAGCCGCCTGGCTTCCTCGGCGAACAATATCTGGATACGTTCGACCATCTGATTCATCGCTTCGCCGACGGTACGCAATTCGGGCACCGATGGCGGCTCGATGATCAGGTAACGGCGTTCGATAATACCCTGCGCCTGCGATGCAACATTCTGCAAGGGCTTGCTGATGCGTCCCAGGATCGCCACGGCGAGCCCGCTCAATACGCCGGTCGCGACCAGGAAAACCAGCAGCAAGGTCTGCGCGCTGCGGTAAAGATCGAGCGAGGCGAAGTCCGCGACGCTCTTGAGTTCGACCGTTCCAAACTGCCGGAAGCCGTCGCTGATCGGTGCCTTTCCCGGCATCGAAACGAGCGGCAAGAGGCGAACAAACCACTGCGGCGCGCCGCTCTCGCTGGGTGGAGCCAAGCGCTTCGCCAGCACGGCGCCCTGGGTATCGACCACCTCGATGCTCTGGTAGTGGCCAGTCTCGAAAAGCGAAACCACCTGCAGATCGATCGTCGCGCGGTCCTTGGGTAATTGCGACATGGACAGTGCCAGCGCGGCAGCATTGTCGTCGTTCTTGACCGCCAGTTGCTCTTCATGAAACGCCCGCGCAGCAAGCAGCGTGATGGTCAGGCTAGTGGCAAAGGCAAGCGTGATGCTGAGCAGGATGGACAGCAACAACTGTCTGTGAAGTGACATGGTCTCTTTCTTACCTTGGCGTGATAACAATGACAGCGGCGCCAAAAGCGTCCGAGCAGGCGCGCCAAAGCGAGAGATTACGCTCTTGCCCGCTGGCTTGGCAGGGCGCCTCGGCAGCGCGTAGCGAGGTGGTAGCAAAGTCGTGAAGCGCCTGGCGGGCGCTGGCGTCGGTGGCGAATGACTGGCCCGGAGCCGCCGGCAGCAACGCCAGGTCGCGTTCATTGTCGGCCAGGATCGCCAGCAGCGAAACGCCTGGAGCCAGCGCGCTGCGGCCGGCGATGCGCGGGAAGGTAAAGGTGGCGCCGGCGACGAGGCGGTTGCTGCCGTCTGCGACGGCCGGATAGACCAGACGCGCCGCATTGTCGCCGTCGCTGGCGATCAGGTACAGGTAGCCGACCGCCGACGAACGCAACGAAACAGCCGGGCCATCGACGCCGGCAGGGGAACGCAGGTTCTCAAGCACCATCTGCTTGCGCCCGTCGCGGCCACCGGCAATATCGTCGAATAGTCTGGCGATCGGCCCTTGGCCGCCCATCTTGTGCATAAATGGAACAAAAGCACCGTTGCCGCTCAGCGTGATCGCTGCACCCCCGGCGCCGGGCGAGCGCTCAAACGACTGCTGGGCACAACTGATTCGCTCCGAAATCGATAGCGCACCCGACTGGTCGAGGTCGGGCGCGTCAAGCAGCAGGCACCGGTTGACGGTCGCCGAGGGCGACTCATCGAACACCGCCTTGCCGGGCCGTCCGGCATGCACGCTGACAATATTGGACGTCGGCACGCCCGCCTTGCGAAGATCGCTCGTGAAGTTACGCCAGCGCACGTTCGCTTCGGGTCGGCAGGTGCTGCCCGGTGCCGCCGCTAGGCAACGTGCATTGAAGCCGCTGCCGCCGCGCTGCGGCGTTGCGCAGGAATCGAAGAAGACGACCGTCTTCTCGGCACGTTCGGCAACCGGCACGAGCAGCGCGGCCAGTTCGCCGTAGCCAAGCGCTTCGCCGTCAGCAGCCAGAAACAGCTCTTCGCAGCCACCCGGATGGTCGGGATCTGCTCGTCGCCGGCCCATTCCGGAAAAATAGATCAGTGCCCGGTCGGAGGGCGCCAAGCGCAGCGCCAGTTCAACGAGCATGCGCCGGATACCCTCGCCGCTCGCCTCGCGCTCACGCAGCGCGAATATATTGCTATCGGGAACTCCCGCTGCTCTAGCGACGGCGCGGGCCAGGTCGATATCGCGCTGGGCGCCGGCCAGCCTGGGCAGGCCTGGATAATTGGCGATCGAGATCAGCAGGGCGAAGCGTCCGCCACGCAGCGGCGGAACCACTGCCCAAGCCTGCACCGACGCCAAGCCGAGGCAGAGCAAACAAAACCATAAAAGTTGCCTGGCCGGCCCCCAGCAGGCAGGCGCTTTCGTTTCATAGACTGGGGTCACGGATGCGTTCATCGGTTAAAGAGACCGTCGAGTCCTGTTTCGGTGGGTAATCGTTCGTTCCGGCTGATCATTATCGTCGGGATTTCTGCCGTATGCCGAATGTCACTTCGGCCGCAACTTCACTAGACGCTGTATAGCATTTTTCACTCGAACCCGATGATGTTTTTGACGGACGAGGGCGACTGAATCGACAGGAAATCAAACGTGCGAGAGGGCAAAATCTGCTGGCATCAATTGCTGACCCACGCCCCTAGTCATGGGGCATGCCATGGCCATTACTGCAGATATCTGGAGCCTCCCGGAGAGCATCGAGGTACGGGAAGATGCGGAACTTGACTGTGCCAGGCTGGCCATCCCGGTGGAAGCGCTTTACCACGTTCGCCGGGCCTTGGCCGAACCGCTCGCCGAGCTTGATGAAATGCGTGGTCACGTGAGCATCGACGGCACCTGCAACCGTCAAAGCCTGGCCTGGGAAGGCGTTTTGGCGCTCGGCCGGAATGTCCGCCGCCCAAAACACGTTACGTCGCATTTGGTTCGAAAGGGTGAGTCGCCATTTTTGACAATCAGACGTTCCGGCTTACTGCCACTGATTTTTGCTTAGTTATAGTCGAACGGCTGCAATGTGCGACACAGCTGCCGCTCAAGTTGCTGCCCCCCGATGGCCACTGAGGCCGAGGCTCAGACCGCCACGCCAAAATCCCGAACGGCAGGTTTTCGATAACTTAGCCGCCATTGCTCATGAAAACATCATCAGACCGTTCTGGGTCGGGTCCGGCCAGCTGGAAGGCACTTGCCAAAGATCAACAATCGTTGCTGCTCTGCACCATTAGCAGAGAATCATGGATAGCAAAAATATCCGGCTGAACAGCCATTTTTTGACGGATAAGTAATGACATAAGCTTAACTGCTTTGGCCGTTCCATTGCACCCCAAACCCCGTTCGACAAAATCGGGCGGCAGCGACACGCGCAAGATTCCGCGTGGAATCTCCTGCTGGTGCAGCGCCATCGCCGTGGCGGCTTCGGTTTCGTCGAGCAAGCGTTTGGCGTGATCCAGAATCCGTTCGCCGAATTCGGTAATGGCCAAACGGCGGGTGCTTCGCTTCAGCAGGCGCTCGCCGAGTTTTGTCTCGAGCAGGGTGATGCGTCGTGACAGCGTGGACTTGGGCAAGCCCGTGCGCTCGGCGGCCCGCGAAAAACTTCCGGCTTCCATGATGCGGGCAAAGAGAATGAGATCGTTGGCATCGAGGCTCATGTGCATCCTTATTGTTCCATTATCAGAACAATGATACCCATTTTGACTGCTTCCGGATCGCTGGCGTCGCCAATAGAATGCGTTTCATGGGTTCAGCAATGGCTGGCCTCAGATTCTGACCAACAGGCATGGCTTTGAAAGGCACCAAAAATTATGAAAGCCATGCCCGTTTCCCTCCCTTGCAGGGCGCATTCCGGCTTACCAGCCGGAATCGCTCGATGGGCGCGGAGCATGCTCCGCGAAATCCCCATCTCGCCCCCCGACCCCTCTGATGAAACTACTAGCCACTCGACTAAGCTGCCAAAAGACGGCAGCCAAGTCGCTGGTTATCCCAGAGGGCGAGGGGGAGGTTCGAGAGTCGCTGGCGCGACTTTCACGTTAATACTGGAGAAACCGATCATGAAAATTCTGCAAATCAATGCCAGTGCCCGTTCCGCTGGTTCCAACTCGACCCGCCTGGCCGCTGCCGTAAGCGCTCGTCTGCAGGCACAAAACCCCGCTGCCAGCATCGAATTGCGCGATCTGGCCAGTGCTCCGCATCCCGTTCTCGATGAGCCTTCGCTGACGGCCCTGTTTACGCCGGCCGAACAGCGTACGGCCGAGCAGAACGCCCGGGTTGCCCTTGATGACGCGCTGATCGCCCAGGTTCAGTCGGCCGATGCGATTGTGCTCGGCGTCCCGATGTACAACTTCGGCATTCCGGTGCAACTGAAAACCTGGATTGACGACATTGCACGTTCCGGCGTGACCTTCCGTTACACGGCGAATGGTCCCGAGGGCCTGCTCAAGGGCAAGAAAGTGTATGTGGCTCTGGCCCGTGGCGGCCTCTACCGCGACACCCCGGCCGACTCCCAGGTGCCTTATCTGAAGAGCGTTCTCGGCTTTCTGGGCATGACGGATATCGAGTTCATCTACGCCGAAGGCCTGGCCATGGGCGCGGACGCGGCGAGCAAGGCCTTTGCCGAAGCCGAGGAACAGATGGGCGAATTGCTTGCCTGAATGGTCGTGAAAAAATGCCTGAACACCCACCGCAGAGCCGCAAAGGTGACCGAAGGAAATGCAGAGCCGCAGAGGTTTCGCAGAGAAAACCTTTAAAACCAGTGGGGTTCCTCTGCGTTTTCTTTGCCCCTTTGCGTCTCTGCGGTGGATTTTTTATATTTTCACAGACTCTGATACGTGTTACGGCAGGCGAGGGCGCGCTCGGGACACTGGCTGCGTCCAGCCGATTTCAATCACTTGATGAAGGACACAAATCATGACATCGCATTCCAATGAATCAGGTCATCAGTTCAGAAGCATTGAACGCCTCGTTAAAGGCCTGCCGACCTCGGACGGGGCCGGCGTTAAATTGACTCGTGTGCTGACCCAGCAGTTGCAGCATCGACTCGACCCGTTTCTGATGCTCGACGCCTTCCGCAACGAGAATCCGGAAGACTATATCGGCGGCTTTCCCGATCATCCGCATCGTGGCTTCGAGACGGTGACCTACATGATCGCCGGGCGCATGCGCCACCATGACAGTGCCGGCAACGCCGGGCTGCTCGGGCCGGGAGGCGCGCAGTGGATGACTGCCGGCAGCGGTTTGATCCATTCCGAACTGCCGGAACAGGAGGAAGGTCTGATGGAGGGATTCCAGCTTTGGCTCAACCTGCCGGCCAGGAACAAGATGGTGGCGCCGAGCTATCGCGATATTCCTTCGCCGGCCATTCCTGAATTCACCACCGCAGAGGGCGTTCGGGTGCGTGTGATTGCTGGTTCCAGTCATGGCGTAGCTGGCGCCGTGCAGCGTCCGGATACCGAGCCGCTGTACCTGGACGTGCATCTGCCGGCCGGCTGTCGTTTTGTGCAGCCGGTTCCAGTCGGGCACAATGCCTTCACCTATACCTATCGCGGAAGTGTTCAGGTGGCCGGTACGACAGCGCCGGACCGCCACATGGCCATTCTCGCCAACGATGGCGCCGATGGCGTCTGCGTTGAGGCGCAGGAGGACTCCCGTCTGCTGATCGTCGCCGGCAAGCCACTGAACGAACCGATTGTTCAGCACGGCCCGTTTGTCATGAACAGCACCGAGCAGATCCAGCAGACGCTGCGCGACTACCAGGCGGGCAAGTTCGAAGCGGCGGAGGTTCAGGTGGTTAGCGCTTGAATCGCGTAACCTGAACTGCGGGAATTCAGTTCCGACCTCAGATTCGACCTTATTGCTCATGGCTGCAAGCCATGTACATAGGTCGTTTGCAGGCCATGTGCCTGAAGATGCGCGTATTTACTCGCTCTCCGGAGTCACTGGCTGTAGATCGCCAATTCACGCGGCTCACAGGCGATTGACCCGGTTTGCTTCTCTCACACGTCAGGGGTGCCGAGCCAGACCCGCAACGCCCGTCAATAGGCGTTCTTCAGGCACTGTGCCTGGCCTGCCGCATGAGCATTGGCTCCGGCCGATGCCTGCTCCAGGATGGCCGTATTTATTGGCCTCCAGCCATTCGGCAGGCGTTGCACCGGCTATTCGACAAGCCGTAACAGGGCTGCGGATAACTTCCGCAGCAGACTTCCATGTAGCTTGAATATGGCATATCGAGTATTGACGTGGACCGGCTGCCAGGTGCAGCCTGTCACTGAATGATTGTTGCGGATACATTCCCGATTCAGGAAAGCGGTGGTGCCGGTTGCGCAACCCAATTGCTCAATGCGCGAAAGTTCGGTACGTTCTGGTGAATATTTTTTCGAGGAGTAGTCATGGACGATCTCTGGAGCAAGGCCAAGGAATTGGCAAACGAAGCCGCCAGCGCAGTTGCTGAAGCCGCCAAGTCGGTTGCTGAAAGCGCACACGGACTGGCCGACAAGACGGCGGAAGTCGCCGTAGAAGCCTGGGATGTCACCAGGAAAGCCGGCGTCGAAGTTGGCGACGAGTTAAGCAAGGTGGCCGGCGCGGCCTCCTCCGCTCTCGGTGAAACCAGGAGCAAACTCGCTGATGCCGCCGAGGGGACTTTGAATGCCACCAAGGAGGCTGCCGGTTCGCTTCGCGAGTGCGCGGGCAAACTGGTGGAAGATACCGCGGCACTTGCAGCGAGCGCCGCCGACAAGACGGCCAGCGTGGCGAGCGAGGTGATCGCCGGGGGCAAGGCGACGCTGGGTTCGGTGGCCGAAACGGTCAAGAGTACCGCCGCCACGGTCAGCGATGAAGCAGGCAAGGTCACCAGCTCGACCGCCGCCGCCTTGGGTGAGGCCAGGAGCAAGGTGTCGGAAGCCGCCAGTCAGGCGTGGGCCGCCACTCGTAACGTTGTCGCCGGGGCTGGCGAGGGCGCCGGAAAACTGGCCGACGAGGCAACAGCAGCCACCGCCAGCGCTGCCGACAAGACGGCCGACCTGGCGAAAGATGTCGCCGAAGAAACCCGGGCGGCAGCAACCCAGGCGGCTGACACCGTCAAGAAAACGCTTGCCTAGCGAGCAATAAACCTAAAAACCGCAGTTGACAGCGACTAATTGACCGCAACTCCAGGTTTGACGGGTGTTTAGCCCTCACCCCAACCCTCTCCCGCGGGGAGAGGGAGTTTGCACCCTTCTCCCCGCGGGAGAAGGGCCGGGGATGAGGGCTTGCGACATTGGCATCACATCCAACTGAGGTTTTTAGGATAAACCTGGGAAGCGCAATTGACATCGAAGCTCAAGCAGAACCGGCTATACAGCCTGTCCTCGTGGGACGACGAGAAGCAGCCGGTTGCAGCCGGTCAATCGCGGTTCATGCCGATGCCGTGCTGGCATGCAGCCGCGCCAGCCACGCTTCGACCGGCTCCGGGCGGCCGTACAGGTAACCCTGATAGATGACCGTTCCCCGGGCCTTGAGAAATTCGGCCTGGGCTTCGTTTTCCACGCCTTCGGCGACGACCTGCAGGTGCAGGTGATGTGCCACGGCCAGGATGGTTTCGACCAGCGCCACGTCGTTGAGGTTGGTCGGAACGTCATCGATGAAGCTCTTGTCGATCTTCAGTTCGTGGATCGGCAGACGCTTCAGGTAGGACAGGCTGGAATAGCCGGTGCCGAAGTCGTCCATGGAAAAGTGCAGGCCGAGCGTCGTCAGCGTGGTCATTTTGGCCACCACGTCGGCGACGTCGCCGATCACCAGCCCCTCGGTCACTTCCAGTACCAGGCGAGATGGATTGGCCCCGCTGGCGTCCAGTTGACGCTTCACTTCGTCGACGAAATCAGGACGGCTGAAATGGCGGGGGCTGACATTGACCGCGATGCGCAAGACCTGGCCTTCATTCTCCAGACGCGCCAGCAGGCGGCAGACTTCGGACAACATCCAGCGGTCGACCGCCACAATCAGGTCGGAGGCTTCGGCCAGCGGAATGAAAGCGCCGGGCAGGACCAGGCCACGCTCGGGATGTTCCCAGCGCACCAGCGCCTCAGCGCCAACCTGACGTGCCGCGGCATCGACCTGGGGCTGGAGATAAAGGCGCAGTTGCCGGTTGTCGATGGCATGACGCAACTCACGTTCCAGTTCGTAGCGTGCCTTGACCGTTTCGCCCATTCCGGACTCGAAGAAGACAGCGCGACCGCCACCTTCGGCTTTGGCCTGATGCATCGCCGTGTCGGCCTGGCGCAATTCGTCGGAAGCCGTTTCCTGCGCTGACGCGGGGAACAGGGCGACACCGATGCTGGCATCGAGATGGACGGCTTCGCCCCCCGTCTCGATCGTTTCACGCAGCGCCGTACGCAGTTTCTCGGCGACGATCAATGCCGCACGACCGGCGCCATCCAGGCTCAGCTCAAGGCGCGGCAGCAGCACGGCAAATTCATCCGAATCGAGCCGGGCCAGCACGTCGTCGGCGTGCAGGATCTGGCCGAGGCTGTCGGCGACGGCTTTGAGCAGCGCATCGCCGGCGGCCAGGCCGCGGGCCTCGTTGATGTTCTTGAAACGGTCCAGATTGAGCAACAGCACGGCGGTAAAACGGCCTTCGCGCTGGGCGTTGCCCAAGGTCTGTTCCAGCCGCTTGAGAAACAGCGCGCGATTGGCCAGCCCGGTCAGGGCGTCGCGCCAGGAGAGATGCTCCGCCGCCTGCTGGGCCTGCCGGATTTCACTCAGATCGGCAAATACGGCGACGTAATGCGTGACCTTTCCTGCCTCGTTGCGGACACTGCTGACCGTCTGCAATTCGGGAAAAACCTCGCCATTCTTGCGCCGGTTCCACACTTCGCCGGCCCACGTTCCGTTGGCGCGCAGGGCCGCCCACATGGTCTGATGGAAGGCCTTGTCGTGGCGGCGATAAATGCTTGGCCCGGGCCATCAGTCCGCTTTCGAGCCTACGCGAAGATTCAGGGAATGTAGCCAGGCGCGTTGGGGCCCAGGTTGTCGTCACCGTATTCATAGGATTTCAGGTAGCGGTCATCCGGGATGTAGCCTTCCTCGCTGACACCGGTCACCTGGCCGTTGCCGTCGACGACAACCTCTTCGTCACCAACCACCATTCCATCCTGGAAGTCCACCCGCTCCATCACATAGGGGCCGCCACAGCCGCCGATCAACAAGCCAAGCAAAAGGTACAGCACGGTTCGGTTACGCACGGTTTTCAACTCCTCAGTAGTTTGGCGCGTGAGCGCCTGTTAATAATTCCGGCATCGCGCCGGGTGGGAAAAAATCATTCCGGAAAAAGAAACTGGACTTGCACCCGCAACTGCCAATTCGGGGCGTCATCCGGACGAACAACATTGTAATAGGCAGACAACTGCGTGTTCACCGGCTGCTTGCCAACGTGGAAAATGTGGCCGATGCCGCCGCCGAGCGGCACCGTCCAGCGCTGGCTGCTTTCGGCCTTCCAGTTCACGGTGTTCATCATCGACGAGGTCAGGTAGGTGCCGCCGGGGAAGTTGTAATTGATGATCGGCTGGATCAATCCGTTGTTGTAGCTGCCACCTGGCTTGTCGCCGGTTACCGACCAGATGTTGTTGACCACCACGCCGTAGACCCAGGGGTCTCCCTTTGCGATATGGATCATGACGAATGACGGCCCCAGGCCCCAGTTGTCGTTACCCAGCCGATTGTCGGTGTGGGTGGGCAACTGGGTTACCGCACCCACCCGCCAGATGAGGCCCTCCTGCTGGGCCGGGGACAAGAACAGGTTGAGCTGCAGGTCGCCCAGCCCGGTCTTTGACTCCTGCCCGGGCACGTCTCCCGGCTGGGTGATTATCGGCAGGATGGTGCGCGTGACTAACTTCCAGTCGCTGCCACGGCCAACGGGAATGATCGGCTCGATGTTCATCACGTTCTTGGTGCGGTTGCGGGGCCCGGTGTTGAACTCGATATTGTTCTGGAAAGGCAGGCTGATCATCTCGCTGACCGGGTTTTGCGACATCTTGGCCAGATCCTCGTTGCTCAGCTCGGCCGCTGCCGCAGACGTCAGCCCTGCGGCGAGGCCGAGCGTCATCAATACGAAGGGTCGGACTGCTTTTCGCCGACATGGTGTGGATAACATCAGAATTTGACCGTCCCGGTAAGGAAGAAAGTATTGCCCTTGAGCCGGTTCTCGACCCCGGACTCCTGATAGTAGCGCCCGTTGATGAACAACTGTTGTTTCTGTCCGAGGGGAATCATGCCGCCGATGATCGGGCCCAGACTGTAAACCCGTCCCTTGTAGGCGCTTGTGGCTCCACTGCCACTGTCACCGGTCAGTTGCTGGTAAGCGTAAGCGACGAGTCCAAGATAGAACTTCTCCGAAACATGCTGGATCACCGTCAGGTCGAGGTGGAATTCGTCTCCTGACTTGTAATCGGTCGCCGGGTTGATCTGGTTGAAAGTGATCCCTGCCGCACCGGATACTTCGAGTCCTGTCGCCTCGTTCAGCCAGGTGAGCGCTGCCATCGGCTCGATCGCCCAATGATTTCTGCCCACATTGACCGCACGCTGCTTGTCGAAGCTGCCGGTCGGGGCATAGACGTTGAGCATGGCCATCGAGTGCAGGCGTCCGTCGTGCCAGCCCAGCAGGCCGGTCAGCGTCGTATCGCCGATGCCGCTGTCACGCTGGCTGTCTTTCCCGCTCAAAGACAGGCTGTGGCTACGGCCGGAGGGTCCGGTCAAGGAAAACACGCCACTGGCGGTCAGGTCGAGATCGGCTTTGGCGTAGGGCAGGAGCACCGCCAGCCCAGGGTTGCCGCCGAGCATGGTTTCGGTGAATACATGGGTCAGCGAAAAAAGACTGGAGGCGGAATCAACCTGGGTCTTGATGCTGCCGGTGAGTTGCTCCTGCAGTTTCAGGTGCGTGCCGGCGATGGACACCTGACGGGTGGCCGAAACGTTGGCGGTGGAGGTGCCGTTGTAGGCGTAATAGTTGACGCTGAAATAACTTCCCGGATCGGGCATGAGACCGGCCTGGGGCGCAATATAGCCCAGCGCATAAACCCCCGAACCGCCTTCCACCGCCTGCACACCTCCGGCATGACCGAATGCGGCTACGAGACCCGCGAGCAGCGCGGCACAGCGGAGGGCGTGCCGGGTTTTGCGCAAGGGTGTGGGGCGTGCCGCTGCATCGTGGCTACGATCCTGAATTGATTGCTGCATCGAGAGTGCCTTCCCTGGATTGATACTTGAAACCTCAGTTTAACCACGGCGAACACGGCGGGCACGGCGAATACCTTGGTTTCTGGCGTTTCTTCGGCGTCACCCAGCAGGTGATTGAATTGTTCAGCATAAGCTCTTGTTTTGTCGCTGTGTTCGCCGTGCCCGCCGTGGTTAATTGCTTTTTTCAGATTGATTCTTGATCTTCTATTTGCTTGTGTGCAGATGCGCTTTATTTGCCAACCGGTGTTCCCAGCTTCCTTAGTTTTTCCTGCATTTCGGGGAGCAGTTTCTTCACCAGTTCGCCGTTGTAGGAGGCCGTCGGCATGGGCCTGATGCTCGGATCGCCAGTCGGATTATTGGTATGAACATTGGTATTGACGATCTGCTGCGCGGCAATGGCGTAGGCCCGCGATTTTGCCGCCGGGCTTCCCTCCCTGACCGCCGGGTCGACGTTGGTCGTCACCATTGAAATGGTGTTGTCGCTGTTGAGGAAGATCTCGAAAGTGCGGAACTGCTGGGGATAATCCCGCAATGACGAGGTTTCAACCTGCCAGAAACCATTTTCGGGGGTGGCGCCGGGAAATGCCTTGACGGTATTCAGGTGGCGATGCCCGGCAAGCCACAGCATGAAATTCGGGTGGCTTTGCAGTTCCTTGATCAGATCCGGCTCGCTGACCGCATTTTTGGCATCGTTCCACCAGCCCAGCTCGGAACCGCTTTTTTCGACACCGATCGGCACGTGCGCCGCGATGATCATCAGTTGCCCGGCCGCCTGGCCGGCCGCCAGTTCCTTTTTTAGCCAGTCATAGCGTGCCTGGTCAAGAAAGCCGTGGCCGTGGATGTCGGGCGAGCCATCGTCTTCGCGTTGCGTATCGTCGAGTACGATGACCTTGATCGGCAGCGACGGCTTCGGCACGAAGCTGTAACAGGTAAACCCCTTGCTGGCGTCGTTTTCGTTGAAGCCGTGGCCGCGCGGGTTCGAGGTGCTGGAAAAAAACTCCTGCATCCACTCGCTGCGCGTGAGCGAGCGGCGATCCGGATCGGCGACCACCTTTGGCGCGCTGCTGAACGCTCCGACCGGCCCGGCGCCTTTGATGTCACCGTAAGGCGTCGATCCGTCGAGCACGCCCATGTAGTAATCCGGCTTGCTGATGTTTCTCGGGTCGATCAGGACATCGCCGCAGGCGAATACCGTGTCGCTGATGTAGGACTGCCGAAGTTCGTCATTGACCGGGAGCGATCCGATCCAGAAATGATCGTGGTTGCCGATGGCCTGGTACCACGGGATCGACTTGTCGATCCCCGCCGCCTTGTAGGGCTGCTGATAATCGATACTGTCGGCACCGGCGTGGGCACCGGAGCTCGGGGTGATGACCTTGCCGTCGAGGACGTCGATATACCAGCGGAGTTCGTTGTACTGGGTGCAGTTGCAGGTATCACCCAGGGACATGCCGAAATCGACCGGATTTTTCCTGTGCAGGGCGTTGACCGTCTGCACGGCGGCGTCGAGAACATGCGTGGTGTACAGCATCACCGGTGAATAGATCGAGGTGACGAACGACCAGGGCGCCTTGCCCTTCGACGGATAAACGAGTTGCTGCAGATAGATCAACTGCGAAGGTGATTCCTTGTCGGTGATGTGGATGTCGCTGATGGTGAAGAAATGCAGCAGTTTCGACTTTTTGCTGACGGCCGCCTGGCTATAGCCGGCCGGCATGAGGTCGGTGCGCAACTCGGATTTGAGGCTGGCGCCAAGCGTCCAGTTGCCGTAGCCGTACTGCTTGAACTTCGAAACCTGGTCGAGAAGAATCGTCGCCGAAGGCGTCGGGCCAGGCACCACCGTTTTCTTGAGCGTCGTGAAAGCGACGGAGGAAATCGGGTATTCCTTGAGCGGATTGGCACTGGCGACGGCCTCGCCAAACCCGGTCAATCCGGGCACGGCGAGCACCGAGTATTACAGAAAATCACGACGATTGACCATGTTCAAACCCCATCGGTTGTGAAAAATGATTAAACACCCACCGCAGAGCCGCAAAGGCGCAGAGGTTTCGCAGAGAAAACCTTTACCAACAATCTGGGCTCCTCTGCGTTTTCTCTGCGTCTCTGCGTCTCTGCGGTGGATTCCTGGTATTTCAACAAGCCCTCACCTGAAAACCGATTGTGCAACTACCACTTCACTCTGACCGTGTATTCCAGCGTGGTGCTGGCTTCCGGGGGGATTCTTGCTTCCCAGCGGGCGGTGCGGGATGAGGTTTTCGTATGCTTCAGGTTTTCCTGAATGATTTCCCAGTCGCCGGGTATGGGTTCCTGAACCTGTACAACCACCTCTTCCGGCTTGGCGTTGCGGATGACCAGGCGATAGCTGGTTTCCGCCACCTTGTCGCTGACCAGCTTGTAGTTGGTCTGCTTGCGATCGGCGGTGATGTCGAAGGCTTCGCCCAGGCGAAGGCGCACGGTTTCGTTCTTGGCCGTGTGTTCGATACGGTCTTCGCCGACGAACTGCGCCGCCCCCTGGCTGTCGCGGGCGTAGGCGCGCACGATGCCGGCGGGCAGTGGCTTGCCCAACTGCCCGCCCTTGTTGCGCAGGATAATGAAAACCGCCGGCTTGAGCTTTTCGCCCAGGCTGTCAAAGAGGGCGCGGTAGTAATAGTCGGCACCGGCCAGCAGGTATTCATGCTCGACCGGCACGCCGCTGGCCGAGAGCAGCGCCAGTTGCTTGGTCTGGTTGACCGCGAGGGTGGTCGGGTGGTCGAAGGTATAAAGGTGGTAGTCCATCAGCCCTTCTTCGCGCGGGGGAGGCGCCATGCTTGACCTTGCCGCCGGCGAGGGCGCCGGCATGTTCGCCATCTGGTAGCCTTGGCGCACGCGATTCACTTTTCCGGCGACCAGTTGCAGGTGAGCATTTTCAAAAGTCGTCCCGCTGCTGTTGGTCAGGGTCACCCAGCCGGAGAGATCGAGAGACTTGCCATCCGCCGCCAGTTCGGCCACGTAGTCGGCCCGCCAGGAAATGCCGCCGGTCAGATAGGAAAGCTCCAGGGTCTGCTGGCCGCCGCCGCCTTCGAACAGCACCGACAGGGTCGGCCGGTCGCGCAGATTGGAGGGCACGCTGTCATAAGCGATGCGGCCTGGCACGCCGGTCTCGATGCGGTCGGCAAAGCGCAGCACGGTGCCTTGCCCGGCGGCCAGAACGGTGGCCTTTTCCCGCGTTTCGACGCCAGTGGCCGGATTGCTGCGGATAACGGTGACTTCCCGCCCGACATATTTATCGAGCAGCTTCTCGGGAGTCAGCAGATCGAAATCGAAGTTTTGCTCGATCAGGGTGATCGGCCTGCCGCTCACCGCCCGCAGGAGAGCCGTTTCCGCTTGAAGCTGGGCCGAAACCTCGCGTAGCGAAAGGCGAACCGTGCCGGCGGGCAGGTTGATCTGGCGCTTTTCCTTGACCAGGGCCAGGTTGTCGTTATAAACGGTGACCGCCGTACTGCTGCGGTCAGCGGCGGTGGAAACGACTTCTGCCGGCGTTGCCGCCTGGGTCGTCGCAACACCCGCCCAAGCGGTGAGTAAAAAGAAGAACACTGACTTCATGGCAGCCTCCGCTGAAGTTGATGAGGGCACTTTGACCTCATCGAAAGGGATTGTTGCCGGCTCTGTCGCATCAGGCAAGATCGGCCGGATTTCGGATCTTTATTTCAATGGTGCTCTGTATGCAATTTGTCAGCCAGAACATCTGAGCGTTTTAGAATCGAGCATCAGCTCGGGTCAAGGGAACAAATGGCTGGTAGCGTTCTTTGTGATTAACTTTATCACCTTAGTGATATCTTGATCCATCGAAGGATTGAAAATAATGACCGATATGAGATGGTTGCGCCCTTGCCTTGCAACGATAAGAATTGGATTCTGCGTATTCTCTGCGCCGAATGAGTTTTAAGTAAATCAATCCCCGTCGATTAGCGCATGGATAGGCGATCTGTAAGGCATGCGCCTGAAGAGTGGCGTGCTTGAACGATCTCGGGTCAGCCTGTCTGTAGAATGCCAATTATCAAGGTCGCCTCGATTATCCTGCCCATGATTCGGCCAATCCTGACAAGCAGATGCCAATTTCAGGCGTATCGAACCGGTTTGATGCAGGCGACTTTCCATGATCCGGCGTGTAAACTTCGGTAGATTCAAGTCTGAGGAGCAACCATGGACAAAACAATCGCAAACCTGCTCACAGCGCTAGCGAAAGCCAGTGAAGTGGTCATCTTCACCGGTGCCGGACTCTCGGCAGATAGCGGAATACCGACCTTCCGGGACGGTGCCACGGGGCTATGGGCCAACATCGATCCGGAGGAAGTGGCCAGCATCGAGGGCTTCAGGAAGGCCCCTGAAAAGGTCTGGGCATGGCATGAAGCGATGCGCGCATTGTTCGCGAAGGTGCGGCCCAATGCCGGGCATGAAGGTATTGCCGCGCTTGAGAGCCTGTTGCCTGACGCCCGCGTCACGGTCATTACCCAGAACATCGACGGCTTGCATCAGGCGTCTGGCAGCACCCGGGTTATCGAGATTCACGGCAGCGCCTTGCGCATTCGCTGCCACCGTCACTGCGGGTTCGTCGACCCGTGGCAGGCCGGCCAGTCTGCGCCGCGCCAGTGCCCGTCCTGCGGCGCACTGGCGCGGCCGGATGTCGTGTGGTTTGGTGAAGCCCTCGACGAGGACGTATTTTCCCTCGCGGCAGAGGCCGCGTTTGATGCCGATATCTTTTTCACGGTAGGTACCTCGGCGATCATCCAGCCGGCGGCGAGCCTTCCGATGGCGGCGAAGGAATACGGCGCCCTGCTCGTGGAGATCAATCCGCACCAGACGCCTTTTTCCGAGCATGCGAATTATTCGATTCGCGCCGGCGCATCGGAGTTTTTCCCGGCACTCCGGAAGGCGCTCGCTGAAGAGTGAGGTTTGACAACAAGCATAAAGGCGTTACAGCGCAGACCGAGAAGGAAGACAGCAATTCTCATTATTAAAATCATGCCCGGTAGCGAACGGCGCGGTTAAAGAACGGGAAAGCGAAAGACGGTTGTTTCACCCGGTATCGTACGGTTCTGCGTCCGGACGTTTGCCCATAAAGCGCATCAAGTGGTTCCAGTCATCGAACGGAAGGTAGTAGCATTGACGTGCGTTACGTCATGGCGTTCGCTGACCAGGCGCAAACGCACCGGCGACAACTCGGCCAGCGCACATTGGAGCGTGGGCGGCGGCTCAGGCGCAATCAGTACCGCCGGTTCGCTTCGGCGCCGAGTCTTACCCGAACCCGGCCCGCTGCTCTTGAGGGGCGGCAGATGAATCTCTTCCGCCTGATCGAGTTGTTCGAGCAAGCTACGCGCCGCATCCTCCTTGGGCTCCCCGCGAGCGTCGTCCAACCCAGGTGCTCGCTCAGCGTCAGAATAGCCTCGGATCGCGATAGGCTTGGAAAGTTGGCGAGAAAACGACGAATGTATGCCACATCCTCGCCCCTGACTTCGCAGCAACCGTGCCGCAATACGTACGGATCAACCAATGCCATCGAGCACGTTTCTCATAATCAAATTGAGCCACGGTCGATTATCTCAAAGCAAATAGTGCTTGTTTAGCGTTTTCGCGATGCGTTATTTTTAACTCAGCCTCCAAACCCTTGCGCCATCATGGGGGCGCGGTTCGTGCGTCAGGATTGTGGTCTTGAGGATACTATTACCAACGGCGCCAGCCCCCGGTAACCGCGAATCTTTTATGACCAATGCCCTGAAGGCTAATGTTTATGCGGGTCTTCAGGCATCTATTCTAAGGGCACGGCGAACCGTTTCCGGCACCGTGTTCTGGTAGCGGTCGGTCAGGGTGACTCGACTTCAAGGGTGGCCACCATAGCGCACTCCGATCAAAGGGATGGACAGTACTGATGGGAATGCAATCGCCTTGCCTTATCAATGTCGTCTCCATGGCGAATGCCTTCATGACAAAGCTGTTCGCGGCAGAAGCCAAGCGGGTGTGCTCATGCCTTGCCGGTATTCAATCTCAGCATCAGCGTCAGCGGATGCAACGGCGACGACTGAAAACCATAGTGTTCGTAGAACTCCTTGGCGCGCTCGTGAAGGGCATGCACCAGCAAAGCTCGGACACCAGCGTTCTGAGAAATTGCTACAGCCCGGTTGACCGCGTCTTGCAGTAGGGATGAGCCAAGCTTGATGCCCTAGTGTTATGGCCCGCTCAAATCCAGACAAACAAACCCGAGCTGGATGAGGATGGGA
>NZ_JBMOJE010000102.1:0-17723 GCF_049316945.1 Propionivibrio sp.
CGTTGAAGCCTGAATTCCGAACCAACCTGTCTCATTGTCATTGACACGTTCCGTCCTGCACCGAGTGGGCAAGCTTGCTTCCTCGCAGATGCCGACTGACCTCGCCAGCATTAGAATTCAGCATGCCGCCAATGGCCGTCAGCTTCGATGGGTCTTTCCTCAACACGGTCTTGCGGATAACCGAATCAACGTCTGCTTCACCCAGAGCGACTTGGACGGGAAACCGGTCCAGAAGCTTCTGCAGGTCTTTGACGTCACTCAGAGCCTGTTGGCCTGTGCTCACCAGCAGGATGCGCCCATCGAAGCGGCCAGACAGACGTTCGGCAATGGTTTGAATTTTCAAGGTCAACGCAGGGTCTTGGCGGATGAACTGCTGGACCTCATCAAGGACAATCAAGGTCAGAGGGATTTCCTTGCGACCCAGGAGCAAAGCCTCGCGCACCATGTTTTCCAGCGTGTCGACCGTAACTGGCGGCGGCTCGGGGAATTGAGATTTGAGCAATTGGCTGAGAGCGCGGGAGTCGGCCGCCAGTTCGGGACGCTCCTGCAGGACGGCGGCGGCAAAGCGGGGGCTGAGCATGAAGGAGCGGATGTCGCGGTCGAAAGTCGCTCCCAGCGTGGCCCTGACCTTGTCCAGAATGTTCAGGTCATTGAGCCAGAACGCCACCCTGGCAGCGCGCATGTCGGTAGGCAGGCCAACAGCACGGAGAATGACATTGAGAGTGGCTTCCGCAGGGTCACTGGGGCCATGCCCCAGGGTATCACCAGCGGCCAGCACGCCACCCATGCGACGAGCGGCCAAGCGCAATTCCTTCAGTGGCATCGCCACGTCATCAGGAATATGCTGAACCAAACTCTGGGCTTCAGCTCCGTCGTCGAATTTCAAGTTTGTCCAAAGGGCAGCCAGCATACTGGCAAGATGAGATTTTCCAGACCCAAAGAATCCTGAAATCCATACGGCTGGCGCGCTGCCACCTCGGCCCGCCGCTGCCAGAAAAGCATTAAGAATTTTTGCCAGACCATGGGCATAGGCACCATCACAGACAAAGGTGCTCAGCTCAGACCTCAGTGTTTCCATGCCATCTGGTGCTGGTGGAAACGAAATCTTGGCCACGCCCTGATTAGCGAGACGATAATTCTCAGGGTCGGTATGAAAAACGTCACGATTAAGCATTTTCATCCCTCAAACTGCATCAGCGGGCGGAATAGGTATAGCGTGATAATTCCAGCCGTCGCGAGCATCCAGCAAACGATAGACGTTCGACTGGTGCGAGCCTGGAAACGTTAGAACCAAACGGCCACGGATAGCCGAAGCAATTTTTGTAATAAGCGTAGAGACTCGAACCAATCCAAAAAGAGAACCGCTGCCTGTGACTACAATGACATCATTATCTGAAGCTTGGTCCAGAGATGATTTCAGTTTCTCAATCAGGTGAGCCTCAAACTCAGGGAGGATGCTCCGCAATTCCTCTGGCTGGTCGAGCAATTCGCTAAGAAACTCGTGGGTTGCCATCCACTTCGGGAACTGGGACACCAAGTCAAGATGTTGCCAGCCATGCCCAGCGGCTTTAGTTAGGTGTTCAAATTCATAGAGCTGGCCTCGAATGCGCCTCTCAAGTCCTTTGTCATACCAAACCATCCAAACACGGCCCGCATAATGGACATCATTCTGCCATGGCAGTTGGATCTGCTTACGGTAGTAGGCAAGGATGTCGTCAAAGCTCGGCAAGGTCGGGCATCCTCAGTGTTTGCGCCATAGGCTGGCGGACAACGATTTCCAACATATCACCAGCGGTACGCAAGCGAACCAGTCCTTGAGCCTCTGCCTGCCTGAGCAGGGACAGCCGCTCGCCAGGTGGGAGATCCAGGACATCCATCCAGGGTGATTCGAGGAGGGTTGGCCCACCAAACCCACAGACCGTGGCCAGAAGGGCGGCATATGCGGCCACGGCAGGTGTAGGCTTGGCCTGATTGCGAACCTTCTTGATGTGCCCGCGCAGATGGCCGGACTGCGACCAGCTGGAAGCGCAGTTCTGTGACAGCGACTTCAGCATGCTCGGACTGAAACGGTCTGGGAACTGGGCCTCAAATTTCGCCGCGATATCAGGCCAGCGAACAGAAGCGCCAAGACTGCTCGGGAGGACGGCGGCGGCACTTTCCCTCAGCAATGGGTCTCGTGCCAAGGCCGCCAGAAGGGCCAACAGCGGCCTGCCGTGGTGGTCAAGGGGCCAGATGGCGAACAGCACGGAAGCAATGGAAGCGCGCTCCGAGACGGCATAGAGGCCTGTCAGCCGCGTCAGGGCAATCTTTCGAGCTGACAGGGTGGCCTTGCCGAGAACGTTCTGCTCGATTATCAGGTCGCTGGCTGATGCCTCCGAGTGCAATGCGGCCTGCATGTAGGCGGTCAGCTCCGCGAGCATCAGGGTTTTGGACTGGTGCGTGCCGCCGCCAGCCGTCTTGAAGCCTGCCCGCTGTATTCGAGTCCGATCAGAACTCACAGCGAACCAGTTCAGTTCATGTGACTCCGATGCGGTCACCGCTTCCCCTCGTCGGCCGGGGAGATACGGTCGTCAATGCGGTGGCGTTCAAGAAACTCGCGGACAGCACGCCGCCAGGAGGAAGAAACCTCGCTGCGCTTCGCGAGCTTCTCCATGGCAGCGTAATCATCAGGGTCCAGGGTCAAAGTGACCCTTTTGAGCCGACCCTCCCGTTTGCTCACTGACCCCAATCCAGGCATTCCAACACCGACCAATGTGATGCATATCTTCATCTCGACTTTGCCCGTTTATGCGGCGTAGCAGAGCGCTCCGCCATACGCTTGGTGAGGTCGCGGGCGAATTTTTATGGGTTCGCGCCCTGGTCTGAAGTCACAAAATACTCTGACAACCATAAGGAGTGCCTGACGGCGGCGATGGCGTCGCTGAAGGTCAGGCTGGCTTTGGCGTACCGCCCGCAAAAGGAAAGGCCTCCTTACCACCTCAGCACCCGCTCGCTATGCTCAGCGACTTCTCGGCCATGATGTCGGCCGGCGGTCGGTCGGTTCTTCACGACCAGCGAACATCCGGGATGCAGCCATCGAGTGATAGTCGGGCAAGTCATGGCTACCTTCATTCATCTTTTCCACCATGTCCCGACCATATTGCAGTTGCTCCTCACTCATGTCGGCTTCCATGACGGGCTTCATTTCCTTTTCAAGCCAGCCATGGGCGCCATCAAAGGAAAAGTCTGAATATGTCCCCTTTGCAAAGGCATAATCCATCAGAGCGGCGCATTCGAAGCCGATATCGTCACCCCTGTTTAGGCGCTGGAACAACCACATGACAACGTCGACTATCTGAATGCCGGCGCTGTCCCGCGCATTCGAAATGACAAACTTGCTCCCGAAGACTTTCTGCAATTTCCGGCTTGGAATCACCGGCCACTGGATAGGCGTCGGGTCAGCGTGCGAAAGTATGTCGTGCCAGTACGCAAGCGTCTTCTCGAATTGAGACTGCCGGTCATGGGTAATCGACCTTACTGGTTTCCTCCAACGGTTCGACAACTCCTCCACGCCCTCCATGAGATTGAGAAATCCAACTACATTGGGTAGGTGACCGAAGCGCGCCCTGTCCGTGCTCGAATGCACGGTGATTTGCCGAGGATTTTCAGCGGCCCAAGAAAATGCAGCTCGCGTAATCTCGCGCGACCGTGCATCAGGTAATGCCTCCAGCCGCCGCAAAGTCGCGCAGCATGCGTCCGCAAAGAGCTGACTCCCCCTGTTCTCGCTCCGGCACATGAGGCTTTCCCAATAACACTGCAGCAAATCCGCATCAAACACATACTCCACCAGCTTAAAAAGCATGATAAGTCTTAAGTTTTTAAAATTATACACATGCCACGGGACGGCTGGGTTCTCGTGGTTATCAAAAACAGTATCAAATACCTTTGTCGCCGCCAGATACATCTTCTCAACACGCGACACTGAGAACCTAGCGTCGCAGCTTTTGAGGACCGCAAGGATTTCTCGCGCGACTTGACTTAGCCTGCCGATTCCTAGTTCAGCAGCATGAAGCTCCTCAACGCCGAGAGAGGATGCAATCCTTTGTACCTCCAGACGCTGAAGCATATCGAAATTTGTCTTTGTGATGAGGGCTGCTGTTACGAAAAATGGCTGGTTACCATCAAAGATGTTGTCACCCGTATTTCCTGTTTCATCAACGTAAACGAACATATTTAATCACCCATGGCCACACAACAATTCATAACATCATACCCCAAGGACAGCCTCACCACGACCCTAAAATAGAAAGGGGCGGCTCGTGCCGCCCCATCAAGGTCGCCATGATACAGTTTCGCACACCCTGGTTCAGTTGCTGCGCGCTCTCAGTTCGGCAGCAAGCCATCCGCCGGCACTGCCAGCAGAATCAGCATGTATGCATCGAAGCTCACCGGCCCGCCCCCGACGAGCGGCTCGCGCGCCACATAGCCGTACTGGCTCAGCAGCCGCAACAGGGTTTCGTCAAAAAATATTTTGCCAGCGCGCCGATTAATTGATTCTCATATTGCCTGAATTGGCGCTAGCGTCGAATGTGGTGCCCGACCAAAGCACTGACGTCCCGAACAGTAAGAATATATTCATATCTTGCGTGAATATATTCTATATTGACAATGCTTTGGGAATCGTAGAAAGTTAGCCCCGCTTGGTTATCTTGAGGTCTCCGGTCCACACTCCGGCGACCGAGTGTTGTTATTGTTTGAGAGTTCTCGTCAGCTCACGGTAAGCTGACCCGCTAAGGTTAGAGCCGCCGGTCTCCTGGTCGGTGAAGACTTGCTCGTGTCCGAAAATGGCATAATTGCCCCATGGGCTAAACCACTCTTCCGGACGCTTTCCAAGTCCTGGAGACATTGAGTTAACAATGTCTGTCCCTTCCAAGGGGCGGCACTATTATTCATGGAAGCCCCGGAAATCGGTTTTTAAATACCGATTACTGAAGCACCTCACTCGTCACCAGTACCGCACACAAAATCAACCCTTGGACAGTCATCGTCCCTGAGGGTGATTTTCTGCGTCTGCAATCCCCACCCTCTTTTTATTTCGTGACCGCTTAACGGCGGCACGAATGCAGTAATCACCGCGACAATTTGACCGACCGGTTTCCCGGCCGGCTTCTTCGTGCGCGTAAAATAGGAATATTTTCCTATTTTCAAAGACCCCAACACCTATGGAGAACTCGATGAAGAGGAATGCGCTCGTGAGCATCGCTGCGTCTGAAATTGCCAAGGCAGGCGGCATTGTAACCAAGATTGTTCACAACAAGCATTTCAAGGTGTTCTGGGAGCTCCGCGGTGCAAAGAATATCTTGGTGCTGTCAGCAACCCCCAGCGATTGTCGCACGGAGATGAATGTGATTGCAAAGATTGCGCGTGATGCTCGGGTTGCAACGGCTGCGCATGTATCTGCTTAAATACAATCGTTCCGATGCGACTCCCCATCAACGTTAGACATTTCATCCACAAATCAGCATAATTAAATCTGCGTCAGGTTCCAGAGCGAGGCAGTCACCGCACCACCGGCAACTCATCCCACCTCGTCGTCCAACCCGGCGACAGTCGCTCCCTTCGCATCCGCCAACCGGCTTCAGGTGCCGACAACCCCAACCCCACACAATGCCGCCCGAACCTCGAATTGACCGCATCCACCGCCGACATCAGCGCGTCCGACCGCCGGGAATCCGCAACGGTAAACAGGTCGCGCTTCACCGCCCCCTTCCCGCACAGGTCGGTCAACAGCACGCCAGCCTTCGTCCACTCGCACCCCTTTTCAAACGTCCGGCACCCCCGAACCAATGCCAGCGCCACCTTCGAAATCCTTGCCCCGTCTGCCGTTGCCGGTGCCAACGGTGCGGACGCCGACATGGTGCCATGAACGACATCCTGCCGGAATCGATTAGTCGACGCGAACACCTGGATATGCCCGGCCACCAGTCCTTCATTCCGCACCCGTTCGGCGGCCGTCTGCGAAAACTCCCTGATGGCTTCGGCTACATGCTCAATGTTGCCAGTCGCATCTCCGAAAGACCGGGAACAGCAGCACGATTGCCGAGGTTGGGGTTGGGTCTCCAAATCGTGACACACCGTCCCCCGCAGCTCGGCCGCCGTTCTGGCCAGGACAACGCCAAACTCTCGGCGCACCCATTTGTCATCCTTTTCCGCCAGGTCAGCCGCAGTCCGAACACCCAGCTCGATGAGACGGACGGCATACCTACGGCCGACACCCCAAACGTCCCCGACTTCGACCCGCTTCAGTGCCGAATCTATCCATTCCGGGTGCCCAGCCAGGTCAATCACACCCCCGGCACGCGCAGACTTCTTTGCCAGTCGGTTGGCCAGCTTCGCCAGTGTCTTCGTGCCGGCAATGCCGACCGAAACCGGAATCCCCGTCCATTGCAACACCTTATCTTTCACCTGTCGGCAATATTCCCCCAGGTTTCCAGGCATACCTGTCAACAAAGCAAATATCTCATCAATACTATAAACCTCTGAAGCCGGCGCACACTCACTAATTACTGACATTACCCTTTGAGACATATCAGCGTACAACGAGTAGTTGCTAGAAAGTACCGCGATGCCTAACCTGTCACATTGCGCAGCAATCTTAAAATACGGTTCACCCATCTTAATTCCCATAGCCTTTGCTTCATTACTCCGGGCTACAATACAACCATCATTATTTGATAGGCATACAATAGGAATACCACGTAAATATGGTTGAAATACCCGTTCACAACTTACGTAACAGTTATTGCAGTCGAATAATGCGTAAACCGGCTTCATAATTCATCGGACACAATGTTGACGGAATGACCATGAAACCACTCCCCAAAGTTCCACGCCCAGCTCCGGGTCAACTCGGATGTTTGCCCCCTGCCCCTCCGATGCCAACACCCACCCTTCGCCGTCACGGGAAATCCGCTTGACCGCCAGTCCATCGCCTACGGCCGCAACGACAATATCGCCCTCGCGTGCCGTTACACTTCGGTCGACCACGAGCAGGTCACCGTCTCCAATCCCGGCCTCCACCATGCTCGACCCAGCCACGCGCATGAAAAACGTTGCCGCCGGCCTCTTCACGACCAGTCTAACCAGGTCAAGCACCCCCTCGGTATGGTCGGCCGCCGGCGAGGGGAAGCCGGCCTCGACCTGAGGCGGCAGTGCAGATGGCGGAGGAAATGGCATACGGCACCGGGGGGCAAAGGCAAGACGAGAACATAATGGGAACCAACCCGGCCGGCAATGGGTTCCTATCACCCCCACCGTCAAGCTCCAGGAATGCCACGAGGACACCTTTGACGCCGTAACCGGGAAACGATAAGACTTATCAATAGAGATGAATTCATCGCCGAAACACATGGGGTCCTGGTCGCCATGCGCAAAGAATGGGTGACCGAATTCCGACCGGATGTCGCAAGATATTGCGAAGCAATCTACGATAACCTATTGAGCCGTCTCGCTGCCATCAAGAAGCCAGCTCCTTGAACGCCCCAAAGAAATTGAGTAGCATCTCCGTCCACCACTACCAACCTGAGTATCATGCGCCAAAACCCCAGCATCCTAGTCCTCGGCGAATCATTTGAATCGGTTTCACTGCTATATAGTGAGACCGATTTGCGCACAATTTCATCTGATTTTACAGAAGCTGAAAAGCTGGCGGCATCAAATGAGGCCGGCATAATGCTAGATTGGCGCCTGAAAAAGCGGCCTCAGAACGAATATTATATCAGGAAATTGACATTGCTTGTCTACACATACATGACGATGTGCCGAACATTTGAAATGGCTTACGACACACCAAATGCTGTTGTTGGGTGGAGTTTTTTTCGGCCAGATGATTGGCGAAAGACGAAGCCTGTCTACGCCTGCCGAACCTTTGGAATAACCAGCGTATCACGTGACGAGATATTTGAGAGGGGGATTACAGAGCGAGTCAATTCGATGCTGCAACATTCTAAGCATTTATTCGTCGCGTCTGATTATCATTCTACCAGCCTGGTCCAGCAATATCTCAATGGTGTTGAACTCAAAATAAATAAAAGTAGTTTGAATTAAATGAGACTGCCATGCCAATAAATCCAGCTATCCTCGTCCTCGGCGAATCACTCGAGTCGATTGCTCTCGTCCATAGCGACGTGGATATCGACGCGTTTGTGAAGGATTTTTCCGAACATGACCGGCTCTCAGCGCAGCACGGTGTCGGCCTGATGCTCGATTGGCGGCTCCCTGCTCGAAAATATGATTCCGATTATGTGACTTCGCTTAAATCGTTAGTGTATGCATACATGTCAGCATGCAAATCGTTTCAAATTGTCCGTGAGTTAAATCAAGATACCGTCATCGCATGGTCTTTTTTCCGTGCATTGGATTTTGACGAAAGCAAACCAACGTATCTCTCCAGGGCATGCGGCATCGCGCCGTTCAGCAGAGATGAATTTGTCGAGCAAGGAATCAGCCACCACATCCGAATCATGATGCAATCATCACGACACCTCTTCGATTTCAACGATTACCACAAATCCAGTATCATTAAAAAATACTTTGGCAGCGCGCCAATTGATTTCAGGACCATTAATTGAGCCTCTTAAATGCATTAATTTCAATTTTCGGTGACTAGTTTGCGACCTCACAAAGTTTTCTGATTACCTCTCCCAACTCAGCGTCAACCTGCGCAATTTCTGACATATAAAATTTCCTGACACACTGCAATTCGTCAAGACGCCGAACCATATTACTGTGTGCTTGCTTCAACACAGGCCGTGCCTCCACGACAGGATCACCTAGGGACTTCAAGATTCCTGGCACAATGCTAACATCGCCTTTGCTTGAAGTGTCAACCCTGTAAACAATAACAATCACTCGACTGTCACCGTCTTGGCGTGGAAGCATAACAATCGGCATGTTAACGTTTCCCGCTTTTGCTAGCAAGGCTTGCGCTACTGCAACGCAGAGCGCTGATTCCGCATCCAAACTACGAAGATGGTCATGATATCGCTCACGTTCGAGCTTGTAGAGGATGTCAGGCTTCTCTGCGGCAAAGTACGCCCTGGCAGCTTTCGGAAATTCACCTTTTTCGTCGCACGCCATGGCAAACATTACAACGGCACCATCGCGCAAAGTTGGTGCTAGTTGGTTATGCACCCACCCAGCAGTACTCTGGTCAATGAACGCGCGAAGGTCTAAAAAGTTAAAGTCGAAACCAGTTTTCGGGCAAGGCAACTGATCCAAGTCAATCAACCTACATGTAGCACGGATACCAAGGTGCTTCAATGCACTAACCATCCTCGCATAGGTATTCCTGTCGCGTTCAATTGCCGTGATTGCCGTGCCTTCTTCTGACAAAATTCCACATTCGATAGCTGTCTTGACGCATTCCCATCTCTCAGCTGGCATCATTAATGCGCTGGACACCGGGGCTTCATAACCCAACATAATTTTAGCCGCCTGCATCGCGGCTTTAATAACCTCATTCATCTCAACATCCCCACTTAAAAATGAAAGTCAGACCGTGACCGATGGAGATGCTTAGCATTTATTGTTATAATTGTCAAGCTTTTGGACATCAATTTCATCATATCCAGGACAACCACCTCATGGCACGGCAACCCGGGCCCCGGGCGATCCATAATTAATTTTTGAAACCATCCATAAAAAATGGCAGGGCGATCCATAATAATTTCGGCAATCACCATCTGAAGATGATTTGTTACCCGAAATGCGCATTCCAGGATGACTCGCACCGATTTCAGTCGAAGGCGCGCACCTTATGAGGCGCGACTTCGGGAGCACATCTGCGGTGTTGATTAACTGCTACGAATGAATGATTCGAATTTTGTCGCGCACACTAACGAGATTAGATTGGCAGTTTCAGGTGGCGGCATATTGCGATGTCAACAGACAAGCTGAGACGTAAAACCAAAAACATGAAGCCGCCACTTTCCCAGCCACATAAAATGTTCATCACGAACAATTGCTGGTATCTAAAGAGGGCGTGTTAACTGGTTTCGCACAATACACACTACCACCATCCACCGCCCAGGGCATTTACTGCCCTGAACTATCAGACGATACCAGACTCAGCTAACCAAGCGATGTCTCCATCGTCTATTTCGATATTAGTATCCAGATTGAGATTAGCAATTCTATCATCACAGGCGTTTGCCTTACGTCTGAGGAAAGCAGCTTCGGCTTTCAGCTCACTTATGCGACCTGCCGTAAGAACATCGACCTGAATGACATTCTCAATGTCGGCTGAGGCGGTTTCAAGCCGTTTTCGGGTAGCCGAGACTACCGCGCAGACCAATTCAACATTAGAGGGTATGGAACCCCTGAGCCACTCATCGATTCGTGCTGCCTCAGCGCGGAGGGCAATGGCTTCCGCCATCAATCCAGCGATACCGGAGACACCGTTCGCGGTTGCAATAGCCGCTCTTACCTTTCCTAAAAGACTTTCAAGCTTACGGACACGACACAGGTCACTTTCAACTTGTCTAGCTGCGTCATCAACTGCTGCCTGAATATCAACAGTATAAATCGACAGGGTTAAGACAGGTTTCAGAACAGGTTCCGGTGGATCTCTGTACTCACTCTTTTTCTGACGCGGGCAAATTTCCTCGATTGCAAACTCTATCCGCTTGCGAATATGCGCGGCTTTTCTGAGATTATGTAGTGACATGAAACATCTCCATCATTCTAGTATTATCGACACACACCGCTTGGTAAAAAAATGCCTCCGCGGCAACCTAACCGTTCGACAAACCCGGTCCAACGAAAAAAGAGGATATGCCGCTAACCATGTTCAACACCAGACCCATCCGTCCTTGTACCACACTTTTTTACCGAAATCATTGATGCCAGAGGTAGTCCGTGGACGCTGCCTACCGGCAGGGAGGGGATGTCACGGACTTTCGCTTGCCAGACGGCAAGTCGGTTGACGTGAAGGCGCGCTACAGCTCGACCACCGCCACGCCGAGCGAGGAGTGGACCGGGCTCGTCTTGGCGCGCAACAGTCACGGGTAGCCTGGATTGTATGACCATGAAATTTTTGTCAATAACAAACATTGCCAAAAAACTCAATATGAACCCCGTATCGTTTTAAAAATTTCAGCTTCCGAGGGTATTAAAATGGGACAAGTTAAAAAACATCGGACTGTTGACCTCCTGATAAGGGGTTGCGCCTAGCGGTTTTGCCCGATACAATCGCCGCTCATTAACCTCTTTGGAGTCCGAAAAATGCCATCGACCGCGCCTTCCGTAATTGTAATCGGGGAACATCTTGATTCAATCATACTGATTGCCGACGATGAGTCTTCTGAGATGGTTTATTCTCGATATGCTCATGTCCCAAAAACGGACAAAATGAAGGTTTTAAATGACCTCGGCACGCTTCTGGACTGGCGGCATGAAGATAATTCTAAGAAGCCTGATTATTCGAAACATGTTTCAATTGGCACTTATATTTATATAACTGCCACCAAAACTTTTGAAGCAGCAGCTAATATGGATAACCCAAATCTTGTTATCGGCCTTACAATTTTTCGTGCTAATAACTGGACTCCCAGCAGGCCGATATATATCAGTCGTCCAATCGGAATTTTCAGTGTTACCGAAGAAGACGTTGCCAGTGGTGGAATTAACGATTTGCTTCGGGAAATGTTTAAACGTAGTAGCCATTTTTTCCGCATTGAAGATTATCATCCGACATCACTTGTGCAAACATATCTTGGTGGTGTGAAATTCACAATTAACAATCTTTACAACTAAATGCGTTCCCAGACGGTCACCACTCCGTCTGGGATTCCTCCATTCGCTGTGGGGATGTAGGCGATGCCTTGCCATGCGGAACAGGGGACGGTCATGAACTCATACCACTGATTACCATAAGCATTGAACGGTTTCAAATAGTTTGGCGCCAGTACCCTCTGGCACCTCCTCCTATCGGTGCCGTTCTTTTGCCGTCGTGACGCCGTCACACCCGTAGCCAGCCCCCTACTGTCCACGGAACCACAGCCCTTGTGAAACCTCTCACGATGAAAACTTCCATTTGCAGTTTCCTGAAATCAAGCCGATTCTTCGCCCGCACTCATGGAGCGGCCGACAATGTTTTTGGTTGACGCCGAGACCCAAGTCGCAGTCCGCCGCGCATTTATGGTCGGCGGCAATGCCGCGGCGACGGCCGCTCTCAGGGCACGGTATCTCGGGTTGACCGAGCAGACGGCCGAGAGCTGCGCGCAATCAATTTTGAGTTGGACCCGCTCCGACCCCGCGCCAGAGCAAAAATCCCGATAATCACGGCGTCCGTGCACCTATCAACCGCGCAATCGCAGCCGATGCCCTGTCGACGTCTGCGAACAGCGCGCCCAGGTCAACCCCGACCTCCTCGACATCGAGCACCCGCTCATCGTCAATATGGTCAGCCAAGTCAGCCACCGCATAGCCGCGCCAACTGCCCCTGCCCGTTAGCTCGCGACAGATTCCCACCTCGACCAGGTCATCAAGGAGCATTGCCGCCCCGCGCGGCGTGATGCCCCCCAGCACCCGCGCAACGTAAGCTGCACTTACAGCCAGCGTGCCCGACACGATTCCAAGCACAGCTCGGTGCCGACTTGTTGACCGCCGCTTGCCTAACTTTGCAACCCAAATGCGCCAGTTTGCCGACAGCTTTTGAAGCTCCCCCCTGCCCCGCCCGGCTGTCGCGCCGATGTTTGCCCACGCCGAGCCAGCGCCGCCGAACGGTGTGACGCCGACCAGAACGCCGTCAGTTAGTCTCAACCGCGCCAACGCATGACCGAACGATACACTTATATGTGAGCGTGCCACGCCTCGCTCGGCCGCCCGACTCACCGCCGCCAGCACGCCGCCGACCGTCATCACCTCGACCAAGCCGACCAGGTCGGTGACCACCTGACCGGGCTCGGTCACCAGCTCGTGCAGCGCCGACGCGCGGGAATCCGTTCCGAAATCACGCCACCTGGTAACTGGCAGCCCAACGAGCATGCGCGCCAACCGAGCGCGGTCCATCCTCAGACCATCGGCCGACTGCCCATCGACCACGGACCATAGCCTCATCCGACACGACCACGCGCGCGCTAGAGGATGTCCAGCAAGCCGCCCATCGAGCCGTCCGACCTCGAGCAGGGCAGTTTCGACCTCAGGATTCATGCCAATCCCCCCTGTTCAAATCTCGACGTCATTAGGAAACGGTCGTTTGTTCACGTGCCTCCCCCTGAACAGCACCCCAAACCCACCCGAAAACCGCCAGGAACCCCTGAATCCACCATCTCAAAATGACCGGACTTTTTGCTGAAGTTTTTGGCTAAGACATTGATTTCATTACATAACAGAGAAAAAACACGAAAAATAACATCCGCCGTCACTTATACAAGCATACCGAGAAACTCGACCTCTCTCAATGTGAAGCTAACCAGAGTTATCCTTCCGTCAAATCCCGTTCTAGCCCACCATCCCATTGTTCCGCAAGAGGAATTTGACGTCCAAAACCTCCAGATTCACCCCCGTCGGGAGCGGCGATTTTCCCCGCATTTGGCCAGCAAAAACGGTATGAAATTCTATATAAAATGGTAAAGTTTCTTATATATTTTCAGCGCCTGGAACCCCCAAAATGGCCTCCCAAAAATCAATTTCTTGCCAATCGGGCTTAGGCGCAGCCCTCCGCCAGGCTCGTGTCGGACGCTTTACGCAGGCCGAACTGGCCAAACTCGTCAACACGACCCAGCCAGCAATCGCTTGGCTCGAGGACGGCAAGGGTGGGATGGGCACCTTCCTCGCAGCGATTGCCGCCCTCGAATTCGACCTGTCAGGCCGTGGCTTGCCGCCTGGAGAAACCCTGGGAGAGCGGTTTAAGGCGCATCGTAAACGGCAAGGCATAAGTTTAGACGCACTTGCGAAGCTGGCAGAAGTCACCAAGCCGACTTTGATTGCTATGGAGCGAGACATATCAAGAAGTCACCTTCGCATCGTTGAGCGTGTAGCTAAAGCATTATCTTGTGAGCTTCTACTTGCTCCGACTGGTGCAGCTACTAGTTTTTATGCTGGCGTCGGGAACTCCAGCAACTACCAAGCTTGGCAAACACCTCAGGGGTTGCTTGAGCAGCTATACCGTGTTTTCGGGGATAAATTTGGACTCGACCCTTGCTCACCGACAGTCAACCCTAAGCTGGCACCTGTCCGCGCAGATGAATATTATAAGGAAAATGCACTGTCATTGCCATGGAAGGCTAATACGGTTTTTACCAACCCGCCTTATAATCGAGGCTTAAAATTATGGATCGCAAAAGCCCATCAAGAATACACTATTGGAAACTCGAAAACCTTAATCCTGCTAATCCCTGCAAGAACCGACACCAAAGCCTGGCATGCGTATATTGCCGACAAGGCATATATCGTGTTGCTTCAAGGAAGGCTTTCATTTTCTGATGGAACCGGTTCATCTGACCCCGCCCCGTTTCCCAGTTCGCTCATTATTTTTGGACCGACCCAGGCTCACATTGACGGCTTGAGAAGGGAATTCCCAGACTCCTGGCACCTTCCCTCAATGATCTGAAATCCTGTACTTTTGATTTCCGCCACCTCTAGAAACCCCCCACTTCAGAAATCAACCAACCTTGGCCCGCCAATCACACACTATAATATGTCGCGCAGGCGCGCCACGCCCGCTGAAGGAAAAATGGCGTTATTTAATTTTTCATATAACACATGAATTAAAGCTTGCTTTATCGGAAAACGTAGCGTACAATTTATCTATGGTCGCCGAAAAGACCGGCCACAAACCAACCGAGGCATACAATGCCAACATATATGGAGACTTTTTATGTTACGCATCACCAAGAAAATCCCACGTATTGAAATTGAGACCACCTTGAGTGATAGGATTTATCGCTCTTCTGGGGGTGGCGAGACCATTGTCGTTGCGGTAACTGGCGTTGGGAAGCGCAGCACCATTCGTGCCGCGAGAATTCTAAAGCAGAAAACCGAACAAAATATCCAGTGTTACGGAAATATCGGTTGCGGCGTAACTAGCGCATTTTTAGTTGACGAAAAAGGAAGGCTCGGCATTACAGAGTTACTGGAAACGTTGGAAACAGACATTACTATGTCGACCACGTCGGATGATGAGAATTTCAATATTCCAATGGAATATGATTATTCCACGGCAAGCGGCTTAAGGGATGGCATGGAAATTCGGTATTGCTAATAGGCTTGCGGTCGAGTCACGATCGGCCGCAAACCAACCATAACCAGACAGGAAACAATTTTAAGAACGGAGACATATAATGGCCAAGCAAACAATCAAAGACATCGTAACAGCTAACATCGAAGCCCTTCGCGAATTAGATTATCGGGGTCTCGTAGCGTGGGGCAGAGAAAACGGCATGGACAACAAGTCGGCATTTTCGACTTACAAAAGAGCGCTGACTGCCCACGGCCTTGACCTGGACGAGATGCGCCACGAACGCTGCCAGGCACAGGTGGACGACCTAACATCCAAGGTGACCCACCACATCACCCTCTTCAGTGACGCAAAAGCCCGCCTCGACCGGTTTGCCGTTTGCAGCCAGGATGGATCGCCTGTCTGGTTTGGTAAGTTTTTTAACGATGACCGCGACTATAACGGTGAGCAGTCATCGGGCGAAATGGCCGCGGCAAAGAAGGCCGTTTGGCTGGCATCAAAGGTCGCAGAAAGTGTCGGCGGCATCGTAGAGCTGACGTTGAAGGTCGATGCCGAGTGGTTAGTTTGGGCGAATTCCGTCCGTGAAGGTCATGACAGCGGTGGCAAAGCTCGCGCTCTCGGTGAAACGGCACAGCGGCTAGGAATCCTCCTGAATGTCGAGCATATTCCCGGTGCCGAAAACCCAGCTGACAAATACACCGTTGAGAGCGGATATAAGCGCTGGCAAGATGCCGACTTTACCAGTCTTTTACAGCCGATTAATTCCTAAGGTAAATTGCAAAGTTAGGGGTGTCATAATATGGCACCCTTAATGTTTTTGCGATCATCAAACTATGTTCATTAGACTTGAAATCGCCGAGTGCTGTCCTATATTTTGACAGTCGACAGCCAAGCAAGGGAGACCACGATGCAGACCCAGCAACCCGAACATAATTCACCATGACACCACCCCTACATAAAACATTCCGTTACTCTTGCGAGTTTCCGAAAATCTTATTTTTTTCATATAAAAGACTTGCTTTAGGCATAATGATGTCGTACAATTATCTTATGGTCGCCGAAAAGATCGGTCACCAACAACCAACCAAAGGCACACAATGCCATCTAATTAAGGGGAAAAACATGACTATTAATAACACAGCAACCGTCGGCTTAGTGAAAACTAATTACCGTGAAGGTGAATACGACTGGGAACAATTAGTCCGCGAGAACGGGGGCTACGAGAGAGGCGAAAAATGGGAAAACAGCGGAAAAGTCATGAAGGACGGCGTTGAGTATGCTTTCATCGGTGAATTTTGGCTCAATGAAGAAGAGCCAATTTTAGAACGGGAAGCCATCACCAAAGACGGCGCAGTTTGGCGCTTGATGTGGACAACGGTCGAAGACGAACACCACGCTCACGAGGTTGAGAATTGGGACGATTTCGCGGTCGAGCTTATCGAAAAGGCACCGTGATACCTTTTTCTTTCATGGGCGGCCCCGCTGGGGCCACCCACACATTTTCTGATACACAAACAATCAATAGGAGTACATATAATGACCAACAGAGCTAATGCCCGCAGGAAGAGAAAAAAGTATCGTCAACCAGATCGTATGCCAGAAAAAAATTACCAGTCTAAATTAGCTGGCTTCCACGCTATAACAAGTGCAGACCCTTGGAATTCAAATTTCGAGTCGGCAACACCTCTAGCAAAGTTACCACCGTTACAAAAGGCTTTGACCGAAGCAGACAATATCAATATTTATTTTCGGTGGCAGCCCGCATCTAAGACAGGGAACAATAGGTGTGGTTACATATTTAATGTCTACAGCATTGAAAATTTATCATATACGACTGAAAATTTCCCAGCTCCGAATGAAATCATTGCAACGTGGGAAAAATCAAACACGGCAGATAGAGCAAAGTTAGTAGCAAATGTTGCCATTGCCTTTGGTGGATACCTTCAGTGTAAATTTGAGACCCGCCCAGCAGATGACGAGCGGTACATAATTGGAATTCACATTACTAAATCAAACAATCAAACAAATATCGAAGTCATTATTTATACACAATATATCTTAGAAGGCTTGATTGAAGTTCCATGGGCAACATTTCAGCAACTGCTTAAAGATTTGAAAGAATGCTAGAACAATGTCGTCAAACAGTTTAAGGAGTAACCCTTGAGCAAGGTTACTCCCTTTCAAGTTCAACAAACAGACATTTATGATCCACCAACTTATGAGAGGAAAATAATAATATGCAAACGCACACATCTCGAAGCCGACAACATCAAGCCGCCTGGGAATTTGCCGAAGGGCGTCACGCGTCATTAAAAAATGCCGGCAAAAGCTACGGCATAACTGGCGAATCAGTCCGGCAAGCTCTGAAACATCGGTACAATTTAACTGCCGTTGAAGTCCATGCCGCTCACCGAGCTGTACCGCAAAAACCCAGATACATCAAACCATGTGTCAATCGGCTTCCAAAACTGACCCCCTTGGCACCCCGGATCGGCGTCGAAAA
>NZ_JBMOJE010000103.1:0-17681 GCF_049316945.1 Propionivibrio sp.
AAGCAAATATTGCTTGTTTAGCGTTTTCGCGATGCGTTATTTTTAACTCAGCCTCCAACCCTTGCGCCATCATGGGGGCGCGGTTCGTGCGTCAGGATTGCGCTGTAATCGCTGCTTCATCGGCGGTTCCTTTGGCGGTCAAGGGAATGCCTCGAAGAAGGCCGTCTTTATTGGCTTCCAGCCCTGCCTGCGGCGAAGATTGTTGGGCCGACAAAGCTAATAGAAACACGGAATTGCTTGTTGCGAAGGCAAACGCTTGGGAGAATGCCGCCTTCACCGATAGCCAAAGAGAAAACCACATGAACCATGCACTGCCCGAGCTGACCTTGCTGGAAGCACGCATCCTCGGCGTACTGGTCGAAAAGGAAAAGACGACCCCCGACGCCTACCCGCTGACCTTGAACAGTCTGGCCGCTGGCTGCAATCAGAAGAGTTCGCGCGACCCGGTGATGAATGCCAGCGATAGCGAGATACAAGCGTCGCTGGAGGAACTGCGCCGCCGCGTGCTGGTACTGGAAACCTACGGCGCCTCCGGCCGCGTGCTGCGTTATGCGCAAAATTTTGGTAAATGCTACGGCTTGCCGCCAGCCAGCATCGCCCTGCTCACCATCCTGATGCTGCGTGGCGCGCAAACCGTCAGCGAGTTGCGCGCCAATTGCGAGCGGCTTTACCGCTTTGACGATGCCTCTTCAGTCGAAGCCTATCTGGAAGAACTTGCGGCACGCAGTAGCGGTGCGCTGGTGACCAGGCTGGCCAAACAGGCGGGATCGCGCGAGCATCGCTGGGCGCACCTGCTCTGTGGTCAGCCGAGTTTATCGGCAGAGCAAGGTAAAGTTCGCGATGGCGATTTGACTAGCAACGCCGCGCTGGAAGACCGGATTGCCCGGCTCGAACAAGAGGTGAGCGAACTGCGCAAGGCAATAAGTCAGATCGCCGGCAATCCTTCCGGACTGCCGTAATCCGGGAAATCGCCGGGAGCAATTTAGCTGATGCTGCGACGCGTCACGTGCGTCGCCCCTTGAGCCTCGTTTTAATTGAACTTTGTCGTCGTCGGCGAGACTGAGTAATTACATCATCTCCAACAACATGGACTAGATAACATGACAATTCAAACCGATGGCAAATTAATTCGCACTATTTCAGGGACATTCAGCGGGTTTTTTTTTGCTGCAGCTCTGCTGCTGTCGAGTGGTGAATCTGCTGCGGTGGCTGAGTACAAGATCGTGACGGCATCGGAAAAAGGAACCTATTACGCGATAGGTATGGACCTCGCCAAATACGTCGCACCGGGTGCTGATATCAATCTCGAGGTCTTGGCTACTCCGGGGTCGGCCGAAAACATCAAACTCTTGCGCCAAGAGCCAGGCGTGAAGTTTGCCGTGGTCCAGGCTGACGTATATCAGGCCTTTATTGATCGAGCGGTTAGCGGCAACACGAAAGCCGCTTCGATCATCCGACCACTGCGTGTCATCCTTCCACTCTACAACACCGAGATTCATTACATTGTTCGAGCGGATTCCGAAATGAATTACCTGCATGACATCAAGAATGCAAAGATCAACGGCGGACTGGTGGGAAGCGGCGCGGCGTTGATATCACATACGCTCTACCGGATGATGTTCAATGGGCCAATACCGGAAGCGAATGATAGTTTTCTTTCAAACGAGGAAGCGCTGCTCAAATTGATTACCGACAAGTCAGTTGATGTCGTTGTGGTCGCTGCAGGCCAGCCGGCGCCGATCATCGCCAACATGAAGCCCGAGGCGAAGAAGCTTATCAAGCTACTCAAGTTTGACCCCAACCATCCCACAAGCAAACTGCCGCTGACCGTCTACAAGCCTGCCACGATGAATGCGAGCAGTTATCCGAACCTGCTGACGGAGAGTTTCACAACTATCTCGGTGGGCGCGTTCTTGGTTACTTATGACTACAACCTCAAGGACACGATAAGCCACATTACACAGTTTACGCGCTCGCTTTGTGAGAATTTTCCGACATTGCAGGCACAGGGGCATCCCAAATGGCGCGAGGTCAGCCTGAAGTTGCCCGATCTTCAACCTGGATGGACTTACTATCCGCCAACGACCAGGGAGCTTCGCGCGTGTCTCGACAAGAAACCCAGAGCATTTTCAAGGCCTCCAGGTGTGTCCAAATGCGTAGCCGAAGAACGCATTCTGGGCCTGTGCCAGTAGTTCGAATGGTGAACAAACGTCTCTGGCAGTGATCTTGTTCATCAGTTCAGCAACTGGATTTACAGGGTTTACGCTCAGGGCCGTAGAAGGAAAGGAGTTTCAAGCACACGATCCGAAGTCGTCTGCGACCGTTTTGCGTCGGGCAATACCTATTTTCATTGTCAGATTCTTCAAGATGCTGACTCGGAGACTGGGGGTGAAAATGAACTTATTGCTGAATTTATTAGCCTAATTTGTTGTCTTGAAATCAGAAAATCTGCAGCTAATTGATTAATCCAGTTACGACTCACTTGAGAAAACCCGATGAAATCCTCACTGCGCCATACCCTTGTTTTCAGTGTCGTCACAGCCTTTTTCTCAGTTCCGGCGCATTCCGCCGAGTTCATTAACGTCCTTACGGGTGGCACCAGCGGCGTCTATTATCCGCTCGGCGTTGCACTTTCGCAGATTTACAGCAAGGCAATTCCGGATTCTAAAACGGCTGTCCAGGCGACCAAGGCCAGCGTGGAAAATCTCAACCTGCTGCAGGCCGGTCGTGGTGAAGCCGCCATTTCCTTGGGGGATTCGCTGTCGGATGCCTGGAGAGGCAATGAAGAAGCCAGTTTCAAGACGCCCCTGAAAAGGCTGCGCACGATTGCCGCACTCTATCCGAACTACATCCATCTCGTCGCCTCGGCTGACTCCGGAATCAAGTCGCTTGCAGATATCAAGGGCAAGCGGATTTCGGTTGGCGCGCCCAAGTCCGGCACCGAACTCAATTCGCGGGAGATCATCAAAGCTGCCGGGATGAGCTACAAGGATTTTTCCAGGGTGGAATACCTTTCGTACGCCGAATCGGTTGAGCTACTGAAAAATCGGCAGATCGACGTCACGCTGATTTCTTCCGGTCTCGGCGTTGCTGCACTACGTGATCTGGCGAGCTCGCAACAAGTTGTTTTCATTCCGATTCCGGCTGAAATTGTAGCCAGGATCAACGATTCTGCCTTCCAGCTCGGCATCATTCCCGCCAAGACCTATGAAGGGCAGAACACCGAAGTGCAGTCGATCGCCGTGCAGAACTATCTCGTTACGCATGAAGGTGTTTCGACCGCAACGGTCTATGCGATGACCAAGTCGATGTTCGAAAACATTGATCAAATGGTTGCTGCACACTCGGCCGCCAGGGCGATCAAAAGGGAAAATGCCGCCAAGGCGCCGCCCGCTCCGCTGCATCCGGGCGCTGAGAAGTACTACCGCGAGGTTGGTCTGCTGAAGTAGGCAGCGGCTGTGCACCAATACAGATTCTGACTCGGTCGTTGCATCTCTTGCAGTGACCGGCACGGTAAATTTGTTCTACCGCTAACCCATTGATTTACCGTCATTCCGGGCTTGACCCGGAATCCAGTTCGTTTATCAAACAGGTCTTTTAACATTTTGAGCAGATGGACGAATCTGGCTCTGCACCCCAAGGGCGGTCAGATTCCGTCCTTCGCCGGAATAACGGCGGATGGTTAGAACAAATTTACCCTGCAGTGACCGGTTTTTTTTGAGATCACAGAAAGAAATGGCATGACCGATAGTATTATCGACCGCATTGCCAACGTGGCTCCCGAAGCTTCCGATTTTGAGGAATACGCACACCAGCGTCAGCTGGCCGGCTGGGCGGCACGAATTGCGATGTTCGCCGCGCTGTCCTTCTCGGCCTACCAGATTGCGGTCGCTGCATTTCAGCCTTACTCGAGCCTAATCATCCGGGCCTTGCATGTCAGCTTCCTGCTGCTGCTCATTTTTATTCTCTATCCGGCGCGCAGCAAGGGGCGCTATGAGCGAAATGTGCCGTGGTATGACGTTCTACTCGCTGTCGGCGGTTTCTCGGTCGGCTTCTACCATCTGCTTTTCGAAGCGGATCTTATCGAACGTTCGGGCGATCCAAATACGGCCGATCTGGTCGTCGCTACGCTGGCCACCGTGCTTGTTCTCGAAGCTGCACGGCGGGTCATGGGCTGGGCCTTGCCGTTGCTCTGCGGAGCATTTCTCGCTTACGGTTTCTTCGGCCAGTATCTGCCGCTTGAAATTGCCCACCGTGGCTTCGGTTTCGATCAGGTCGTCAGCCAGCTTTACCTCGGTAGCGACGGCATTCTCGGCATTCCGACACTGGTCTCGGCAACCTACATCTTCCTCTTCATTCTGTTCGGAGCCTTCCTCGAACATGCCGGCATGATTCGCCTGTTTAATGCAGTTGCGCTCGGCCTAGTTGGCCAATCGCAAGGCGGGCCGGCGAAAGTGGCGGTGATCTCCTCGGGGTTGATGGGCACCATCTCCGGTTCCGGCGTGGCCAACGTGATGACGGTTGGCCAGTTCACCATCCCGCTGATGAAACGCTTCGGTTACACCTCGGTATTTGCCGGCGCCGTCGAGGCCACGGCTTCGATGGGCGGCCAGATCATGCCGCCGGTGATGGGGGCCGTGGCCTTCATCATGGCCGAAATGCTCAACGTACCTTATGCCGAAATTGTCAAAGCGGCGATCATTCCGGCCATGCTCTACTACCTTACTGCTTTCTGGATGGTGCATCTTGAAGCTGGCCGCCTGAAACTCTTCGGCGTACCCAAGGATCAGTGCCCGAATCCCTGGCTGGCTCTCAAGGAAAGCTGGCATCTCGCGGTGCCGCTGGCAGCGCTGGTGTATATGCTCTTCCACGGTTTTACGCCGATGTTCTCCGGCATGATGGGGCTGGCGCTGACGGCCATCCTGATTCTGGGTGTGGCGCTCTCCGCCCGTATTTCCATCACTGCTTTGCGCTATGTATTCTGGTTTGCACTGGGGCTCGGTGCCGCGTCTTTCGCCAAGTGGGGAATCGTCCCGGTGCTTGGCGTTATCGGCGGACTGATCCTGGCCAACTTTTTCGTTAAAGGCGGTCAGGAAACCCTGCATACGATGAAGATGGCGCTGGCCGATGGGGCCAAGCAAGCGCTGGTGGTTGGTATCGCCTGCGCCATCGTCGGCATCATCATTGGCGTGCTGTCGCTGACCGGTGCGGCGTCAAACTTCGCCGGATTCATTCTCGAAGTCGGTGAAAAGAGCCTCTTCCTCTCACTCTTGCTGACCATGGTGGTGTGCCTGGTTCTTGGCACAGGTCTTCCGACCATCCCTACCTACATCGTTACCAGTTCGATCGCCGGGCCGGCACTGCTACAACTCGGTGTGCCGCTGATCATTAGCCACATGTTCGTCTTCTATTTTGGCATCATCGCCGACCTGACCCCGCCCATCGCCCTGGCCGCTTACGCCGCCGCATCAATCGCCAAGGCTTCACCCATGAAGATCGGCTACAAGGCTACGCAGATATCCATTGCCGGCTTCGTTGTTCCCTTCATGGCCGTCTATGATCCGGCGTTGATGTTGCAGGGTGACCCCACCGTCATGGCCGTTGTTTATATTGTGTTCAAGGCCACGCTGGCAATTTTTTTGTGGGGAAGTGCGGCCATTGGTTACCTGTGGTCGCCGCTCAACATGATCGAGCGCGTGGTCACTACGGCCGCCGCCTTCCTGCTGGTTGTCGCCCTACCGGTTACCGACGAGCTAGGCTTTGCCGCTGCCGCTGTGTTTGTTGCCTGGCACTGGCTGCGCAGCCGCAAGCCGTGATATCCCTGTGCCTGACTTCCGGCGCGATCTCGGCCGCCCTGGTCATCCAGTCATTTACGCTAGCCTGGATGCATTCCGTCGAAAAGGTGCGCTGGGAGGAAGATTGGCGGATCGAGAGTCGGCAATTGCAGATCGTCGAAGCCCGCATCAAGGGCAGCGGCGCCGGCATGGAACCGCCAGAGGGCGCCGTATTGCTTGATGGCGCCTGGCACTACCGACCGGCGGTTGCTCCGATGGAGCGCCTGATACTGGCACATTCGCCCTACACCACCGGCTACGAGTTATGCTTTCAAGGCGACTGCCAGCCGCTCACCCATTTCCTGCCGGGTATCGAAGAAACGGGAACGATCATTCTTGCGCCCTGTCCCGGAGCATCGGGCTGATTGCCGTAGCGCAATAGTGATAGGGTTAAATGCGGCGGAATTTCCATGATTCCGGATCGACCCCTGCTGTTTTTATTTAAAAGCCGTTAACTCGCCCCGCAGCATTGCTTGTATTTCTTGCCGCTGCCGCAGGGGCAAGATTCGTTAGTTGCGGCCGATCCTGGGTTCTTAGCGGCGGATGGGTTGCGTGCCGCGTTTGGCTATCCAGAAGCGGTAGATGTCTGCTACGGCTTGCGGCAGGTCTTCCTCGCAGTCGTTTTCGACCTGCGCACGCTCTTCGCCTTCAGCCCACGCTTCGCCATGTTCCAGGGCAGCGGCTTCGGCTTCGCCGGTGAGCAGCATCAACGGGAAGAGGCGTTCGTCGAGGTAGCTGATTTCTTCGCTGTCCTCGGTACCTTCTTCTTCGCCCAGGAACTCGAACCAGTCATCTTCGGCGGCGTCGACGCCGGCCAGATAGGCCTGGCACCAGGGGAGGTAGTCGCTCGGGCCGTTCTCATCGTCGTCTTTGGGGTAGAGCAGGAGGACGGGCGGTTCGCCGTTGGTCAGTACTTCTTCCAGTGCCACGGCAAAGGCGCGTAGCAGTTCGGCGGCTTCGCGGCCAGCTTCGGTGTCCAGCGCTTCTTCGCTGCCCAGCGCATCGGCCAGCCAGTCTTCTTCCGGGATCGGTTGCGGGCCGGAGAGGGCGGCGCAGAGATAGCCCTGGATTTCGTCCAGGCGCATGGCTTCGAGTAGCGCCGGGTCGTCGAGCAGGGTTTCAAGACGGTCGAGCAGGTTGTCGGGAAGTTGTGCTTGCACTGTTGATTCGGTAGTCATGGTTTCAGCCTCGGATATTGGATTGGGTGGCAAATTCGGCAAGTTCTACTTTCGGCGCTGGCGTCCAGCCTTCTTCCCGGTGTTCGGCGACAATATTGGTAAAGATGCCGCCGCGTACATAGAACTTTGCCGTCAGGCGCATGAAGCGGGGTTGGGTGGCTTTCACCAGATCGTCGAGGATGCGATTGGTCACGTCTTCATGGAAACAGCCCTGGTCGCGGAATGACCAGGTGTAAAGCTTGAGGCTCTTCAGTTCGACGCAGGCTTTTTCCGGAATGTAGTCGAGAATCAGCGTGGCGAAGTCCGGCTGGCCGGTTTTCGGGCACAGGCAGGTGAATTCGGGAATCTCCATGTGAATATGAAAATCGCGCTGCGGGGCAGGATTGGGAAAGGTTTCGAGTGTTTTTGCGGGTTTGGTGGTCATCATTGGTCCGGGTTCAAGCGATTCAGGCGTGCAGGATGCTATTATAATCGTCGAACGATGCCATTGCGGCGTCATGCAATGCTTCCAGGAACCATTACCCACGCAGCCTCCAAGGCTGCGTTCTATTTGATGCGTCTGACAAAACTCAAACTTGCCGGTTTCAAGTCCTTCGTCGATCCGACAACGATTGCCCTGCCAGGGCAACTGGTCGGGGTCGTTGGTCCCAATGGCTGCGGAAAATCCAATGTGATGGATGCCGTGCGCTGGGTTCTGGGCGAGTCGAAAGCCTCGGAATTGCGTGGCGAGTCGATGCAGGACGTTATCTTCAATGGTTCCAGTACGCGCAAGCCGGTGTCCAGGGCGGCAGTCGAGCTGGTTTTCGACAATTCGCTCGGGCGCATTGCCGGCCAGTGGTCGCAATACGCCGAGTTGTCGGTCAAGCGCTTGCTGACGCGCAGCGGGCAGTCCGAGTACTACATCAATAACCTGCACGTTCGGCGCAAGGATATTACCGACCTGTTCCTGGGCACCGGTCTCGGTCCGCGCGCCTACGCCATCATCGGGCAGGGGACGATTTCACGCATTATCGAGGCACGACCCGATGAGTTGCGGGTGTTTCTCGAAGAGGCGGCCGGCGTTACCAAATACAAGGAACGGCGCAAGGAAACCGAGAGCCGTATGGCCGATACGCGAGACAACCTGTCGCGCGTCGAGGATATCCGGCTGGAGCTTGGCGCGCAGATTGAACGTCTGGAAGGGCAGGCGGCCGTGGCTAGGCAGTACCGAGGTTTCAGCGATGAGTTGACGCGCAAGCAGCAAGTGCTGTGGTTGCTCAAACGCAACGATGCGCAGGCGGAACGCGAACGCCTGGCGCGTGAAGTCGAGCGGGCGACGATTGAGCTTGAGGCGCAGAACGCCGCCTTGCGTGAAACCGAAGCCCGGCTTGAAGAAGCGCGGGAAAGCCATTTTTCATCCAGTGATGGCGTGCATGGCGCGCAAAGCAGTCTGTTTACGGCCAATGCCGAGGTGGCGCGGCTTGAAGCCGAAATTCGCCACCGCCGCGAATCGCAGCACGAATATGAATCGCGCCTGGCGCAATTGACTGATGACCAGGTGCACTGGCAGGATCAGGTCGAGAAACTGGACGCCGACCATAGCCGCTGGCTGGAGTTGTCGTTAGTGGCCGATGAGCGCGTCGAACAGGGCGAAATGCGTCTGGCCGCGCAGCAGGAGCGTCTGCCGCTGGCCGAGGAAGCCCACGCCCGTGCGCAGGAAGAAGTCAATCGTCAGCGTGCCGTCGTGGCCCAGACCGAGCAGCGCTTGCAGGTCGAGCAGGCCAATCGCGGCCATGCCCAGCGCTCGCTGCAGATCATCGCCGGTCGTCGCGAGCGTCTGGCGCAGGAGCGCGGGGCGCTGCCTGTTCCCGACAGCGACGAGTATGAATTCAAGCAGGAAGCACTGGCCGAATTGCGCCAGCGAATCGTTGAAGCGCAGGAAGAACAGGTCATCAAGCAGCAGCAGTTGCCGCAGCTCGAACAGCAGCGCCGGGAGGTGCTGGCCGAAGTGCAGCATGTGCAGAAGGAGCGTGCCGAAGCCCACGCCCGCCGTGCTGCGCTGGAGCAGTTGCAGAAGCGCGTGCAGGGCGACGGCAAGCTGGGTGACTGGCTGCATCGGCATCGGCTGGATAATCGCCAGCCCTTGTGGAAATCATTGCACGTCGAGGCCGGGTGGGAAGATGCTGTCGAGGCCGTCCTGCGCGAGCGGATCAGCGCGCTGACCGCCGAGCACGCCGATCCGGCATGGAGCAAGGACCGGCCGGGCAGCAAACTGACCTTGCTGTTGCCGGTCGATGGCGCAACGGCAAGCATTGGCGCTGACCGCCTGCTGGCGCGCATTCGTTGCGACGAACCGAAACTCGCGTCCATTCTCGCCGACTGGCTTGGCGAGGTATCTACAGCGCCTGATCTGGCCTCCGCACTGGCCCGCCGCGAGCGCCTGAGTGGCGCCGCCTGCTGCGTCACGCCAGGTGGCGATGTGGTCAGCCGGCAGAGCGTCACGTTGTTTGCACCGGACGCCGCAGAGCATGGCCTGCTTGAACGGCAGCGCGAGATCGAGGAACTCGGCGGGCTGATCGCGCAACGCGAGGATCGGGTTGAGCAGGAGCAGGCGCGGCTGGCGGAAATCGAAGCGCGCATGGTCGATGTGCAGAACGCCTTGCAGGAATCACGCAAGGAACTCAACGACCTGCAGGAACGGGCGCACGCCATTCAGGTTGAAACGCTCAAACTGGCACAGGCGCTGGAGCGCTTCCGCGAGCGACAGGCGCAGATCGACGCCAGCCTGGCCGAAATGGCCGTCGAGGAAGAAGGCGAAAACGTGCGCTTGCAGAGTGCCGATGACGCCATCGAGGTGCAACGCGAGCAGATTCGCCAGTTGCAATTGGTTATGGATGCGGCGAAGGCGAGTTTCGAACAGGCTGAACGGGTGTTACGAGACCAGCGCGAGCAGGTCAATGGTGTCGAACGCGAGTTGCGCGAGGCGCAGTTTTCGCAAAGGGAATGCCGCAGCAAGATCGAGGAAATCATCCGTAGCCGAGAACTGGCGTGCAAGCAGATCGAACGCATCGTTGACGAGTTGGCGCGCTGCACTGAAAGCGCCGAGGCCATGCAGGCCGAGGATCTTGAGCCCAGGCTTCAGGAGGCGCTCGATCAGCGGGTTTCCCGCGAGCAGGCGCTGGCCAATATGCGCGATGCGCTGGAAGCGGCGACCTCCATGCTGCGCACCCTGGAAGAACAGCGCATGCGGATCGAGCATAGTCTCGAACCCTTGCGCGAACGGATCAGCGAACTGAAGTTGAAGGAGCAGGCGGCCAGCCTTAATTTCGACCAGCTTGCAGCACAATTGCTTGAAGTGCAGGCCAATGAGCAAAGTCTGATCGGTGACTTGGCCGGTGCCCGTGTCGGGCCGCTGCAAAGCGCGATTACCGGGCTGCAACGGTCGATCGAAGCGCTTGGCGCGGTCAATCTGGCGGCACTCGACGAACTGGAATCGGCGCGCGAACGCAAGGGATATCTCGACGCGCAGTCGGAAGACCTGACGCAGGCCTTGGAAACACTGGAAAACGCCATTCGCCGCATTGATCGTGAAACGCGTGAATTGCTGCAAACGACCTATGACTCGGTGAACCGCAGCTTTGGCGAACTTTTCCCGATTCTGTTCGGCGGTGGCGAGGCCGGTCTGACCATGACCGGCGATGAAATTCTCGATTCCGGCGTGCAAGTCATGGCGCAGCCGCCGGGCAAGAAAAACTCGACGATCCACCTGCTTTCCGGTGGTGAAAAAGCATTGACCGCGATTGCACTGGTTTTTTCCATGTTCCAGCTCAATCCGGCACCGTTCTGCTTGCTTGACGAAGTCGATGCACCGCTGGACGATACCAATACCGAACGTTTTTGCGCGATGGTGCGACGCATGTCCACCAACACGCAATTTCTGTTTATCAGCCACAACAAGATCGCGATGGAAATGGCGCAGCAACTCGTTGGCGTAACGATGCAGGAATCCGGTGTTTCGCGTATCGTTGAGGTCGACATGGAAGAAGCTCTGCGCATGCGCGAGCAGATCGTTTAGGAAAAGAGAGATGACCGAACTGCAAATGGGTATGATTGGCCTCGGGGTCACCGCCGTTGTAGGTGTGGTGGCCTACAATCAATGGCAGGAATACAGGCACCGCAAACTTGCGGAACGGCTTTTGAATGGTCGGCATGCGGATGTTCTGATTGACGAACCGGAGGTTGGCGCAACAGGCTCTGGCTATGTTGCCAGTGAGCCTGAAGTTGAGCCGGAAGCGCCGGTGACGCCAACAGTAGCTTCGTCGTTAGAGATTGCTGATAACCGGGCCATGCGTGCGCCCTCCAATGAACGCATCGAGCCGGTTTTGGGAAAGTTTCTGGAGCCACAGGAGCCGGCAATGGCGCGCCATGAGCCTTCTGTCGAGATGGAGGCCAAGTCTGTCCCCGCCTTCGAGCCTGCTTCTGCACCACTCCAGGATGAAGTCATGGATACCAGGGAGGTTATCGAGCCTTTCCATTTGCTTTCCCCGATTATTGATTATGTGGCGTCCTTTGAAGCCGTTGAGCCGGCCTCGGCTTACCAGATACTCGAAGCGCAGCGGGATGTTTTGGCGCGTGTCAAAAAACCGGTTCACTGGATTGGCTACAACGAGCTTACACGCGAGTGGGAAACCATTATCGATGACGGTGAAAGCGAATACCGCCGCATCCGGGTCGGCGTGCAACTGGTTGACCGTCGGGGGCCCTTGGCCAACGGCGACCTGTCGGTTTTCCATATTGCCATACAGGATCTGGCCGATGAGTTGATGGCCATTGCCGACTTGCCACCTCGTCAACCGGCGCTGGAAATCGCAGCAAAGGTTGATGAGTTTTGCGCTAGCGTCGACATTCAGATCGGAATCAATGTAATCAGCCAGGGGCAGGTTTTTCCTGGTACCAAACTGCGTGCGCTGGCCGAGGCGGCCGGCATGGTGATCGATGACGAAGGGCGTTTTGTCCGCCATGACGATGACGGCAATGTGCTCTATGTGCTGCTCAATCAGGAAGCGTCGGGGTTTTCAGCCGAGGCGATGAAGACCATGACTACCCATGGCTTGACGTTCCTGCTCGATGTTCCGTGCGTGGCGCACGGCGAACGCGTATTCAATCAGATGGTCGATCTGGCGAAGCGTTTTGCCGATGTCCTGCGCGGCGCCCTGGTCGATGACAATCGACGCCCCCTTTCTGAGGGCGCCCTTGAACCGATCCGTCTGCAGGTTCGACATTACCAGTCGCTGATGGCGGCACAAAGCCTGCCGGCCGGTGGGCCGCTGGCGCGACGATTGTTCTCCTGAGAGGTTGTGAAAAAATGCCTGAACACCCACCGCAGAGCCGCAAAGGCGCAGAGGTTTCGCAGAGAAAACCTTTAAAAACAGTGGGGTTTCTCTGCGTTTTCTTTGCCCCTTTGCGTCTCTGCGGTGGATTTTTGATATTTTCACAACCTCTGAGCCGGGCTGGTTACCGATGAGCGTCAGCCAGCGTGTCCTGGAGTTGCGGGCCGAGATCGAGAAGCATAATCGACAGTATTACGCCCTTGATGCGCCGCTGATTGCCGATGCCGACTACGACGGCCTGTTTCGCGAATTGCAGGCGCTTGAGGCGGAGCATCCAGAGTTGGCGAGTGCCGATTCGCCGACGCAAAGGGTCGGCGCTGCACCCCTGCCAGAGTTCAAGTCGGTCGCGCATCGCACGCCGATGCTATCGCTGAACAACGCTTTTTCAGACGACGAAGTTCTGGCCTTCGACCGTCGAGTGCGGGAAGGGCTTGATGGAGGCGACGAGATTGGTGATGTCGAGTATTCAGCCGAACCCAAGTTCGATGGCCTGGCCGTTGGCCTGATTTACGAGAACGGCGTCTTTACCTGTGGCGCGACGCGCGGCGATGGCAGCACCGGCGAGGACGTGACGGTGAATTTGCGTACCGTCGGCAACCTGCCGCTGCGTCTGCAGGGCTCTGGTTGGCCGCGACTGCTGGAGGTGCGCGGCGAGGTGCTGATGCTGCGCAGTGATTTTGATCGTCTCAACGCCCGCCAGCGAGAAAAAGGTGAGAAGGAGTTCGTCAATCCGCGCAACGCGGCCGCTGGCAGTCTGCGCCAGCTCGATTCACGGATTACCGCCGCGCGTTCGCTACGCTTCTTTGCCTACGGGATTGGTGTTGCCGAAGGGGCCATTCTGCCGCCAACGCATTCGGCGTTGCTCGATCTGTTGGTGACCTGGGATTTGCCGGTCGCCGGTGAGCGGCGTTGTGTTTCGGGTGTTGCCGGCCTGCTCGATTACTACGCCGAGATTGGTGCCAAGCGCGCGGCGTTGCCTTACGACATCGATGGCGTGGTCTATAAACTCAATGATCTGGCGGCCCAAGAGCGTCTCGGTTTTGTTTCGCGCGCACCGCGCTTTGCCATCGCGCACAAGTTCCCTGCCGAGGAAGCCAGTACCGAGGTGCTGGGCATCGATATCCAGGTGGGGCGCACTGGTGCGCTGACGCCGGTAGCCCGTCTGGCGCCGGTTTTTGTCGGCGGTGTGACGGTGACCAACGCCACGCTGCACAATGAGGACGAGATTCGGCGCAAGGATGTCCGGATTGGCGACACGGTCATAGTCCGGCGGGCTGGGGACGTGATTCCGGAAGTGGTGCGCGTGTTGCATGAAAAGCGGCCGATCCTGGCGCCCGAGTTCATCATGCCGAAGTCCTGCCCGGTCTGCGCGTCGCAAGTGGTTCGGGCCGAGGATGAAGCGGTGGCGCGCTGCAGTGGCGGGCTGTATTGCCCGGCCCAGCGCAAGCGGGCGCTGCTGCACTTTGCTTCGCGCCGGGCCATGGATATCGAAGGGCTGGGCGATAAACTCGTCGAGCAACTGGTCGATAGCGATATCGTCAGAACGCCGGCCGATCTCTACAGAATGGGGCTGTTGGCGCTGGCCAACCTTGACCGCATGGCCGAAAAATCGGCGACAAATCTGCTCGCCGCCATCGAGAAAAGCAAGCATACGACGCTGGCGCGCTTCATCTACGCCTTGGGTATTCGTAACGTCGGAGAAACAACCGCCAAGGATCTGGCGCGTCATTTTGGCTGCGTGGACCGGGTTCTTGTTGCGGACGAAGAAGAGTTGATGCAGGTTGGCGATGTCGGCCCGGTGGTGGCCCAGTGTTTGCGGCAATTCTGCACCGAGCCGCATAATCTGGAAGTCGTCGAGCAGTTGCGTGCGGCGGGCGTGGTCTGGCCTGAAGGTGAAGCGCAGCCAGTGGCGGTCAGTGCCCTGGCCGGCAAGGTGCTGGTGCTGACCGGAACACTGCCGTCGCTGACGCGTGAAGACGCCAAGGCCTTGATCGAAGCGGCCGGCGGCAAGGTCAGCGGGTCGGTTTCGAAGAAGACCGATTTTGTGATCGCCGGTGCGGAGGCAGGTTCCAAGCTGGAAAAGGCGCAGGAACTGGGCGTGACGGTGATCGATGAGGCACAATTGCGAACTCTGCTGGATCAATAGCATGGTGAATGCCGATAAACTGTTTTGAATTTTGTAGCAAGATTGGCGCAGGGAAACATCCTCTGCAAGCCTCGCCAATCGGCGATCTACAAGCAGGAAAGATGGGGATTCAATGAATACGCCACTCTCCAGGCCATTTGCTTGTAGATCGTTTATACATGAGGTCTGCAGCCATGCACCCGGCAGGGTATCTAGTAGTCAGTCAGATTGGATCTGGCGTAAATAATCCCGTCATTCCGGGCTTGACCCGGAATCCAGTAGCGCACCACTGGATTCCGGCCTTCGCCGGAATGACGGCTGTCCATCAGTTTCATAGTGACTGACTACTAGCTTGGCAAAAGGGTTCTAATAACAATTTCGCTGTCTTACTCGGGAATTGATTTTCAATGAAAAAAGTAACCAAAGCTGTTTTTCCAGTCGCCGGTCTCGGTACGCGCTTTCTGCCGGCCACCAAGGCCAGTCCGAAAGAGATGATGCCGATCGTCGACAAGCCGCTGATCCAGTACGCCGTTGAGGAGGCGGTGGCGGCCGGCATTACCGATATGATTTTCGTCACCGGCCGGACCAAGCGTGCCATTGAAGATCATTTCGACAAGGCTTACGAACTCGAAAGCGAATTGGCGCTGAAGAAAAAAACCGAAATGCTCGAGTTCGTCCAGAACCTGCTGCCCAGGAACATCAACTGCATCTACATTCGCCAGTCAGAAGCTCTCGGCCTTGGCCATGCCGTTCTTTGCGCCAAACCGGTGATTGGCGACGAGCCTTTTGCCGTGCTATTGGCCGACGATCTGCTCGATAACGAACCGCCAGTCATGAAGCAGATGGCCGATACCTACGACTACTACCGCTGTTCGGTGCTGGGTGTGCTGGACGTGCCGCGTTCAGAGACCGCCAGCTATGGCATCGTCAAGTCGAGCACGGTTGCCGAGCGCGTTGAACGTATCGAAGCTATCGTCGAAAAGCCGAAACCCGATGAATCGCCGTCGACCCTGGCGGTGGTCGGTCGCTACATCCTGACGCCACGTATTTTTCATCATCTGGAGCGCGTTACGCCGGGCTCCGGCGGAGAGATTCAGCTTACCGACGGTATCGCCGCAATGCTCCTTGAAGAGCAGGTTCTGGCTTATCGCTATGTAGGAACACGCTTCGACTGCGGTTCAAAGCTGGGCTACTTGCAGGCAACCGTCGAGTTTGGCCGGCGCCATCCGGAAGTGGGCAGCGCCTTTTCTGACTATCTGGCTCATCTGGAAAAAGCATGACCGACACACAAAACGCGAAGGATCTTCTGGCGGCGGCGGAACTCATCCACACGGCAGAAACGGTCGCAGCGGCGGTCAGTCGTGTTGCCGGCGAAATTACCGAGAAACTGGGCGACACCAATCCCTTGCTGCTCTGTGTAATGAGTGGCGGCGTGCCTTTTGCCGGAAATTTGATGACCCAGTTGAATTTCCCGCTCGATTTCGACTACATGCACGTTACGCGCTACGGTCAGGATACCGCCGGGGGCGCACTGTCGTGGCGTGCTGCGCCGTGGACTCCGGTCAAGGGACGCACCGTTCTTGTCGTCGATGACATTCTTGATGAAGGGCTGACGCTGGCCGCCATTGTCGAGCGCATGAAGCAGCTTGGTGCCAAGGCCTGTTATACGGCCGTAGCAACCGACAAGTTGAACGGCAAGGTAAAACCGATCAAGGCGGATTTTGTCGCGCTGACGGTTCCGGATCGCTTCGTGTTCGGCTATGGCATGGACGTGCGTGGCGCGTGGCGGAATCTCCCGGCAATCTACGCCGTAAAGGATGAATGAGATGCTGGCTGTTATCGGTGGTAGTGGTCTGTCGCAACTGGCCAATCTGGATGTCTCACATCGCGAGGTGCTGCGCACGCCTTATGGTGAGCCATCGGGTGCCGTGACGTTCGGCCAGATTTTTGGCCATCCCATCGCTTTTCTGGCGCGACACGGTTATGGCCATACGATTCCACCGCATGAGGTGAATTACCGGGCGAACATTTGGGCGCTCAGCAAGTGTGGGGCGGTTGGCATCATTTCAGTGGCTTCGGTCGGCAGTATCCGGGCTGACCTCAAACCCGGCGACGTGGTTATTCCGCATCAGATCATCGACTACACCTGGGGTCGAAAATCCACCTTCCACGAAGGACTGGATTGCACGCTCACGCATATCGACTTTACCGAACCCTATGACCGCATCTTGCGTGAGCAACTGATCACGGCGGCGCGGGCTGCCGGTATTCCGGTGAGCAACTCCTCGGTTTACGCCGCAACCCAGGGGCCACGCCTCGAAACCGCTGCCGAGATCAACCGCTATGAACGTGATGGCGCTGACGTGGTGGGTATGACGGGTATGCCCGAGGCCGCCCTGGCACGCGAACTGGCGGTGCCCTATGCGGCCATCAGTGTGGTGGCCAATTACGCGGCCGGCCGCGCCGACAGCCTTACCGGAATCAGTTTCGAGTCGATTCAGGGGGTGTTGCACGAGTCGATGGGCAATGTGCGTACCATCATCGAAAAAATGGTCGGCTGTGGCAATCAGACCCGTCCTTAAAATGGGCGATCCGCGCCTGTGGCAGCAGGCGCGCACGGTCGATTTTTTCGCTACGCCGGAACTGCACGCCCTGATTGCCGATATGCAGGAGACCATGCTCCACCTCGATGGCGCGGGTCTGGCAGCGCCACAGATCGGTGTCGGTCTTCGCGTGGTAATTTTTGGTTTCGAGGATAATCCGCGCTATCCAGAGGCCGGTAGCGTTCCCTATACGATATTGATCAACCCCGAGCTGACGCCGCTTTCGGATGAGATCGAGGAGGCCTGGGAAGGCTGCCTGTCGGTGCCCGGACTGCGCGGTTCAGTACCGCGCTGGCGCCATTTGCGCTACACCGGTTTCGACCCCTGCGGACAGCCGATCGAGCGCTCGGTCGACGGCTTTCATGCCCGCGTTGTCCAGCATGAGTGCGACCATCTTGACGGCATTCTTTACCCGATGCGAATCCGGGATTTCAGACTTTTCGGATTCGCCGATGCCTTATCCCCGGATGCAGAAAACCTTCCTGAGGACTGAGCCTAAAAACCGCAGTGAAAGTGACTAAGGAACGCCTACGAAATAACTTCCCGGTTTGACAAATCGAAATGGCATGCCA
>NZ_JBMOJE010000104.1:0-17626 GCF_049316945.1 Propionivibrio sp.
GCGGCACGACTGGAAAGATGGCCGTTCTCGCCGGGCGCAACTTCATTGGCTGCGAACTATCCCCGGAGTACATGGCGATAGCAAAAGCGCGTATCGAAGCCGCCATAAAGCTTCCGGTACAGGCCGGATTATTTGCGGCGTGAATCCAATTCCAGATAACATCCGATTTTTTATCTTTAAGTCCTTCGCTGGACACAAGGGAAGAAAGGGAAAGCGTGGCGGAAGTGCGCCAAGTGATACTATGGAAATGCCTGCACCAAGAACCATGAATATTGAGATTCTCCCCGCGATGGAAGACGATAGATTCTACCTTGACCGCGTCATGGCGGAATTCGGGGCGAAGTGGAACGAAACCATTGAACTCACTGACCTGATCCCGTATCGGCGGATTGTCTCGAAGGACATCTTCACAAACCATCTAACCGGCGATACGAAGATCAATAAGAATGGCAGGGCGATCTATGCGCGCTACATTGCCGAAACAATCAAACACCCCGATGAGGTTTGGCTTGATTCGGGAGGTCATCAAGATCGCGGCCTGAATTTTCTTGGCCGATACACAGCCAAGAAAGGAATCCTGCATATTGTTGCGGTTTTCAAGGAAAACGCTGCTGATGAAGTTTGGATCGGATGGTCTGGATTCCAGCATCATAGACCGGAGTATTGCGAGTTGAAACGCCACGGCGAGCGCATCTATCGTCGGCCATAAAAGGCGAAGGGCGCGGTTTGCTCGCGCCCCTCAATGGATGACTGCTTTAGGTTTAGCAACAAACATCGCCTGTCATCTGTTCAACCATTTTGCCCCTGCCGCCAGAAAAAATCAACTGTTGATTATTCCCTGCTGCCAAGTCGTGACGCCACCATAGGGGGCATGCTAAACGACGAGCAACTGCTTTCCACCATTCCTGACTTCATGGTCTTCGGCGCCATGATGAAGGCTATCCCTGCTACTGAGGGCATGGACCGAATAATCTACGTCGAGGCATCCAGCGAGCAAAAGGACATTGAAGGCGAGATTGTTCTTTCCAAGGCGCTGAAAGATTCCGCTGATTACTTCCTGAAATTCGGCATCATCGACATGGATCACAAGTCCATGCCGGCCGTCGCGCAGAAGATGGGGCTTATCGCTGAAGAATGGGCGATCGGGCAACCCCTTGAAGTTCGCTTCTCCGGTGACAAGACCGTAGTTCGCGCCAAGCTCTACAGCGGCGATACTCCGCTGGCCGAAAAAGCCAACAATGTTTGGGACGGCCTGACCAAGCTCAACCCGCCGGCACGGTACTACGCATCAGTGGGCGGCTCCGTGCTTGGGCGTGAGATTCGCCTTGACCCGCTAACCGGTGATCGTATCCCGGTGGTGACGAAAACCAGATGGAACAACTTGGCGCTGTCGGCCACTCCAGTCAACCAGCACCTATCTACCGCATCGTCTGCGCCGATGGGCATCTTCGCCAAGTCGCTGAACGGCTACGTAATGAAGGCGCTGGAAGCCAGCTACGCTACGGACGCTGCCAGTCTGACCGGTGGCGGCGCCTTCGGCATGCAGTCGCTCGACCTCGGCATCAAAAGCTATTTCGACTTCCGGGAAAAACTCTCTGCGGCTATCCGTTCGCACAAAACCGGTCGTGACATTACAAATTACGCTATTCGCGCGTTTGGGCTTTCTCACGACCAAGCATCAGAGTGGGTGGAAAAGTTTCTGCGCGGAATTAAACAATCGGCTGCAAACAAGCGGCAAATTTAAGGAGCAACAATGTCTTACGAAAAACTGCTGGACGACCTTGAGACGCTGCAAAAAAGCTACGCGGCCGACGAGGATGATCAAAAGATTCAAGCCGCTGCTGCCGATGGCGACAACGACGAGGACGACGAAGAACTTGACGAGGACGGCAAGCCGGTCGCCAAGAAGAAGCCCGTTGCTGAAGAAGGCGACAAGGAAGAAGGCAACCCCTTCGCCAAGTCGTTCAATGGCACCACGGCTGACGGCGAAGAATTTGAAGCCATCGACGGTACAGAAATGATCAAGTCGCTGAATGATCGTATCGACCTGATGGCGCAAGGCGCCGAAGACGAAAAATCTGATCTTGCCAAGTCAATGGAAGTGCTTGTTGGCATCATCAAGTCGCAAGGCACGCTGATCAAGTCGCTGCAGGAAAGCTATGTCGCACTGGCAAATTCTGGCAGTGGCCGCAAGTCGATCAACGCACCGACCGGCGCCATGATCAAGAGCCTGCAAAGCAATGAGCCATTGAATGCTGGCTCCTTCATGGCTAAAGCCAATCTGGCCTTCGACGCCGGCCGCATCAGCGGAAAAGATTTAACGATTTGCGACGTGGCATTGCGCCAAGGTTGCGAAATCGATGCTGCCATTGTCAATCGCGTCATGGCGAGCTAACCGGTTTTCAAACAATCAGGAGATTTACAAATGAATCCTCAAGAAATTATGGCGCAATTCGCTGGCATTCAAGCCGGTGGCGCTGCCATGCTGGGCGGCTCGCTCGGCGGTTCGCTGGGCGATGCTCAGGAACTGCAAAAGGCTTTGACGGCCAATATGACCGGCGCTACTGACGTTGCCGGCCTAACCGGTGGCGCAGCCCTCGGCGTTCAATCGCTCGATACCGCCATGAAGACTGTTGTTCAGGAAGAAGAGCATTTCGTTCTGTTCAAGAAACTTCAGCAATCCAATGCCACCAACGTCGTTGACGAATACACCCGTCAGAACAGTATCGGCGGCGTACTCGGCGGTTCGACCAACGGCCAGATGGGTACCGTTCGCTCGGCCCAAGGTGAATACAGTCGTGAAATTGGTCTGGTCAAGTTTCTGATGACCTTGCGCCAAGTTGGCTACGTGCTGAATATCGGCAAGAACCTCGCAGAGCCGATGGCTGTTGAAGAGCGCAACGGCGCCCTGCAACTCCTGACCGATGCGGAATACCTGCTGTTCAACGGCAATGCGGCCGCCAGCCCGACTCAGTACGATGGTATCTTCACCCAAATTGACGCGGCCATTGCTGCCGGCAAGTGTGGTTCGGATCACGTTATCGACATGGCCGGTACCGCGCTGACCACCGTCGAGCCCTTTACCAAGCTGCAAGCTGCAATTCAGGATTACGGCAATTGGGGCCGCATCACCGAGACGTTCATGCCGACTACTGTTCAAACCGACTTGAACATGGGCCTTGACCCTGCTTTCCGCTGGAGCGCTCAACCGAATTCGCCGATGACCATTGGCGGCCACGTTGAAGGCATCCGCCTGACTGAAGGCGTGCTGAAGACCAACGTCGATACCTTCCTGCATCACGGCGAATTCCCGATGAGCAAGCCGATTGAAGTGACTTGGCCGGCTACAGCCACTGCCAATGCCGCACTCAAGCCCGCTTCGGTAACGATCGTTGCTTCTGCTGACGACACGGCCAGCATGTTCACCGCAGCCCGCGCCGGCAACTACTACTACGCTGTCGCTGGCATCGGTGGCAATGGCGAAGGTCTATCGGCTGTTGTTCTTTCCTCGCAAACGGCTGTTGCTGCTGGCAAGAAGGCTGTTCTGACCATTACCCAATCGTCAGGCACCCTCGAAACCGGTTATGCAATCTACCGCTCGCGTCAGGATGGCACAAACGCTGTGACCGACTTCCGTTTGGTCAAGGTTATTGCCCGCACTTCCGGCGCAACAACGACCTTCACCGACATCAACCGCGACGTTCCCGGTACCGTGTCCGTTCCTTGTTTGAACATGAACCCGGCCAGTGATGCAATCGGTTGGCGTCAGTTCCAGCCAATGACCAAGATTCCGCTGCCCTTCGGCATCGGCGGCGTTCCGGTGAATTCTTGGTTTCAATTTTTGTTCGGTTACCTTAGGGTCACCAAACCTAAACACCACGGTTATATAAAGAACATTCTCCCGGTAAACAGTGTGTGGCGCCCGCATTCCACGGTCTAATCGCCGTTCTGTAAATTGCTGCCCTTCGGGGTGGCAACTCACAAAGGATAAATCGTGAAAGTAACCTGCACCAGCCCGAATGCCAGCGAAGAAATCAACGGCGTGCCTTTCGAGCGACAAGAGAATGGAAGCGTTGTTGCCGCTGGTCTTGGCAAGGACGTTGCAGCACAGTTTGAAGGAATCCCCGGCTACACGGTCGAGGATGACGGAAAAGAACCCAAGGCGCCAAAAGCACCGAAGGAAATCAAGGATGCGCCAGCCGCCTGAATACAGGCAACCGGCCGCGCAGTATCGTAATCAAGGAGCATTAGAATGACAGTTAGCGCAAAAGCAAAATCACGGCTCGCCGTGGCGGTAACAAGCAAGGTGATTGCCGAAGAGTTGGTGGCAGCAATCGATTCGCAAGGCAGCGGCCCGGCGGCAGTTGTGTCAGCCATTGGCACAACGGTAGCGGTTCCGGCAGCAGCTTGTGCCGGCGCTTCTGCCCCGACTGCAGCACAGGTTAATACAGCAATCGATACGGTTACTGTAGGCACTGAAGCCCGCCTTGACGCCATCGAAAGTAAGGTTAATGACATTCTGGTGTCGCTCAAAGCAGCGGCATTGATGGCATCTGCCTGATATTCGGTAGCACGTTCCAAAAGAAGAGCCCGGTCACAAGCCGGGCTTTTTTTCGCCTGTCGTGACTCCACCATAGCGCTATGAACTTCATGGATATGTCCAAGTGACCCTATTTGCCAGCAAGACACAGATTGTCGCCGAACTGCGCGCTGACCGGTTAATCCTTGCCGGCGGTACCTATTTCAACACCAGCGACATCACCGACGATTACCTCTACAGCAAACTGATCGCTGCAGAAGCCGATGCAGCCCGGCGTCTGCGCGTCCTGCTTGAGCCGACAACGGTATTCGCTGGCGAGCCTACCGATGCGGAAATCACCGCTGTTGGTACCTCACCGTGGATTGAAGAGGCGGCCTATGACTATGAGCCTGAGCTTTGGAATACCGAAGATTGGGGCTATCTGGTACTGCGCAACAAACTGGTATCGAAAATCACTTCGCTTGAATTCGTTTATCCGGCGCCGGTAGCCGGTTCATTCCTGATGCCTCCAAGCTGGATTCGTCTCGACAAGAAGGCCGGGCATCTTCGCTTTGTACCCGGCGGGTCGTCAATGTCGGTAGGGGCGTTCTCTACCATGATCCTGTCGATGATGGCCGGGGGGCGGCACGTTCCGCAAATGATCAGGGTGCGCTACACCGCCGGGATGGCTAATGCGGCGCGCGATTATCCGGACCTGATTGACCTGATCAAGAAAATGGCCGTGCTGCGCATCATCAATGATGCTTTCGTTCCGCAGTCAGGCTCTATCTCTGCCGATGGCCTGAGCCAGTCATTCTCTGCTGATGTGGATAAGTTTTCTTCCGGGGTTGATTCGATGCTTGGCACCTTGCGGGATTCCCTGCAGGGCGTGCGCTGCATGGTGATGTGAGTGAAACTTAACCCGGCATCCTTCAACAAACACCTGAAGCATATGGGCCAGCGCATTCTCTGGCGCCAGTCGTTTGCTTGCCCCTGCATCCAAGAGCATTCTGGAGCCGCGAGCCCGGCTTGCCCATTGTGCAAGGGCAAGGGCCGGATGTGGAATGCTCCGACAGAAGGCTTTGCCGGGGTGACTCAGCAAGTGGTCAATCCATCGTTTCAGGACTTCGGCGCGATGGAACAGGGCGACATGAGCCTGTCGATCGGCAGCGATTCCATTCTTTACGGCATGGGGCGCTTTGACCGGGTGACCTTGCTCAACAGCACAGATGTTTTCTCAAGGACGCTGGTTCGCGGGAACAATGACAATCTGGCCGACCTGACCGCAGAATCAATAACCCGCGTGTTCTGGCGCAACACGGCCGGCACGGCGGTAGTTGAGGGCGGTATTCCTGCGGTTAGCTCAACGGGCGTTCTGACGTGGGTAGCTGGTGAGCCGGCGGCCGGGGTGCAGTATTCGATCACTGGCCGGCGGTTCTCTGAGTATTTCGCCTATGATGCCTTGCCGTCAAACCGGAATGAGCATATGGGGCTGACGTTGCCGCGCAAGGTCAAGATTCGGCTGTTCGACCTGTACGGCCGCTAACCCATCGATTCGGCGACAATCTTCTCGATGTCCGGGGTGGCCGCCAGCGCCACGTCGCGCGCGATGAACTTGCCGGGTTGCGCCGGGATCACCCATCCGCTCGATTTTTCGCTCATCCGGCGGAACGTCAAGTAGCCTGCGGATTTGCTGCTGTTGCCTTCGCCAGTCTTAACCATGCCAGCGTAAATATCCGTGACGTGCGTTGGCTTCATCTTCGGCGCCATGCCGGCGGGTAACCGGCCGCCCCAATCGTAGATGCTCTGCGGCACCGTCGCGCCGGTCGCTGAGATTCGCGTCGTGCTACCGGTGACCGTTGAAACCTGCAACTGCCGGGCAACGGCGTAAATCTCAGCCGGCATCTGGCGCGCGTTGCTTGAGTGTCCGCTACTGCTTGGCGCATTGTGGCGGATAGGGATAATCAGGTACTTCCCGTTCTTCCCTTGCCGAGTTTTGCTACTGGTCTGCAGCATGCGCTTCAAATCTCTGGCCGGGCGCCCGGTTTCGATTTCGTCCGCTATTTTGTAGTCGGTCGATACCTTGGCTGAAAATGGTCCTGTGTAATCCCATTTCAGGGACTGCACATACTCTGCGCGATCCTTCTGCCAGATACCCGGAGTTTTCATCACGCCATCAGCCCATGCTTCATAGACCATCTGAGCGGCGAGCCCGACCGAGTTGTGGATTTGCTTCGCCAGAATTTCGTTTATCGTATCCATGACGAGCATCTGGTTGCTGTAGTCGAGCGTGATGTTGTAATCGGCCATATGTGATCCCCTTTGGCTCAGTCTAGTGTCACGCCGTGGTCGTGACGCCACCATTCAAGCTATGGATTATTGCTACCTTCCCCTCGCGGCTGCGGAATGATTACCCTCGCGCAACCGTTACCGACAGGAAACGCTACCCGGCTGATGCTCAATCCGCCGGCTGGCGCGACTCGTTGCGTGCTGCTGCGCAAGACGGCGGATACCTTTACCGCATGGAATGATACCGGCGCCGTAGTCGTCTATGACGGCCCCCCTGAGCGCGCTGTGCTGGACTGGTCCGGGCTGGTTAATGGAATCCCGTATTTCTACGTCCTCTATTCGTTGGTCGCTGCTGTCTGGCAGGCGTCTGCATCTCGCTCTGTTACGCCGGCCGCCATCGACTCCGACCTATCCGTCGACGTGCTTTCCATCGTGCGCGAGCGCATTGATCTTGGTCTGCAGGTCGAAGTCACGCGAGGCAACCTGAACAACAAGAACGGCCGTATCCAAGTGCTGACGGCGCCCCCGCTTTACGACAATCTGGCTTGGCCGGTTGTTACCGTCCATGTAAATTCGGACTCTTCCAGCGATCGCGCCCTTGGCGAAATGATGGCCGAGGATGTTTTCAACTCCGATTCGTTTGAATGGGAATCGTCCGAAGGCTGGTTATCCAAGTGGTCAATCGGGATCAGCGGATGGAGCCTGAACCCGGATGAGCGTATCGCGCTGCGCAAGGCGATCAAGCGAATTGTGCTGGGTAACCTGCCGATATTCAATGATGCCGGAATGATGATGATCGACCTGTCGCAGCAAGACGCTGAAGATTTTGAGCGCTATTCGGCGCCGGTCTATCAGATCAACGGCACGCTGACCTGTACCGCCATGAGCCTGAATTCTGCCCTCGAAGGCGCTATCCGTGTCGTTGAAATAACCCAAATTCCATAACTTTAAGGAGCTTCAAAATGGCAAAGAACGATGCCGTAGCTGTTGAAACACCATCGGAAGTAGCCGATTTCCCGATGTCGCTGCAAGAATTCTGCACTCGCCTTTCCAGTACCGACCGTCGCGTCGAACTGATCGGCGGATTTGAGCATGGCGAGCGGGTTGCTGGCCGCGCCAAAGACACCGATGCCGCTTACAGCAAGCGCTTCACTGCTTTCATTAACGCCCCGGCCTAAAAGGAGAACATCATGGGTGTATTTTTCAATGGTCGGTTGTGGGTTAGCCCGGCAACAATGTCTGTGGTCGATGATTCGGCCATGTATAACAAGAATCTCAGCGTTGGTAACCTGCTGGCGATCGTCGGCAAGTCCGAAGGCGGCAAGCCGGCAACTGCATTGCGCTTTGGCTCGGCTTCTGAGGCTCGCGCTGTCCTGCGTTCAGGCGAAGCGCTGAAGGCGATTGAACTGGCCTTTGATCCTTCGGCACAGACTTACGGCCCTTCGACAGTTGTTTTCGTTCGCGTCAATCCGGCTACACAAGCGGCGCTTACCCTGCTTGACGGTTCGGCGGCCAGCGTTATTGATCTGGTTTCTGAGGGCTATGGCCTCTTCACCAACGGCATCAAGGTCAAGGTCGAAGCCGGTTCTGTGTCGGGAAAGAAGCTGACTTCGCAGTTCGGTACCAGCTACTACAGCGACGATAATGTGAAGCGCAATGCGTTCTCGGTCGTCTATACCGGCGCGGAAGCGACAGCGACAATCTCTATCTCGTCCGCTTCGGTCACGGTGCAACTCGGCTCGGCTACTCCGGTGGTTATCGACCTAACGGCCTTTGGCACCATCAGCCAAGTCGTTGATCGTATCAATGCTATCTCGCCTTCCTTGTCGGCAATTGTGCTTGACGGGAACTATGAGAAGGCGACACTCAACGGCCTTGACTATGCGACCGCGCAGAGCATCAAGACAACGCTGTTCACGGTGACTGCTAACCTGCAAGCTGTAGTCGATTGGTTCAACTCGAACGGCGAAGGTTATGTTACCGCTACGCGCAAAGCTAATGTCGGAACGGTTCCTGCCAATCTGGCATTCACCTATCTGGCCGCCGCAACAGATGGCGAAGTGACGAATGTTCAGTGGCAAGCCGCTTTCGATGCCCTGCAGACTGAGGATGTGCAATGGGTTGTTCCGGTTTCTCCGACCCCCGCCATTCATGCTATGACCGATACCCATTGCTCGTACATGAGCAACATTGCGCGCATGGAGCGGCGATGTATCGTTGGTGGCGACATCAACGAGACGGATGACTTCGCCATTGCAGCCGCTAAAGCCCTCGGCAGTGATCGGGCAAGCTATACGCACATTGGCTTCTACGACTACAACACCGTTGGCACCTTGACGCTCTATCCGCCCTACATCCTTGCTGGAATGCTGGCCGGCGCATTCTCGGGTGTCAATCCGGGTACCGCGCTGACCAACAAGACGATCAAGGTGCGTGGTCTTGAACGCAAGCTGCGTAACCCGACCGATACCGACAAGCTGATTCTTGGTGGCGTGCTGTGTGTCGAGGATACGCCCAAGGGATTCAAGGTAGTCAAGAGCATCACCACTTGGCTTGTGAATTCAAATTACAACCGGGTTGAAATTTCGGTTGGTGTGGCGCTTGACTTCGTTTCTCGCAATGTCCGCAACATTCTGGATGATCTGCGCGGGATGAAGGGTACGCCGACCGCTTTGGCGATGGCTGTTTCAAGGGTGGATTCGACTCTGGCTAAATTGGCAGAACAAGAACCAATGGGTCCGGGTGTAATTGTTGGCGACAAACTGAATCCTGCCTACAAGAACATTACCGCAAGTCTTGAGGGTGATGTGATGAAGGTGAGCTTTCAATGTAGTCCGGTTATACCAATCAACTATATTCCAGTGGCAATTTTTGCCGTTCCGTATTCTGGCTCTGCATCACTCTGAACGTAGTCGTATCAACAAAAGAGGTCGCTTCGGCGGCCTTTTTTTATGGCACTGGAAAACACCTTTCATACCCAAACGCATCTTCCTTGAGCCACGTTCCCGGGGGGCAGTTCGCTCGCTGCGGACTGGCGATCACGCGCGTTTTCTTGTCGATGCACATGAACCGGCCTTGCGGGTCGAGAACCCGATCGTATCCCGGCGAGCAGTGCGCATCCTGAACCGCTTCCAGCGCAACAACTTTATTCGTCAATGTGCTGATGCAGGCTCGGTTCCCGTTTCGGTCGTGTCCGGGCATCTGGCCGGGCGGGCAGTCGGCGATTGCCATTCCAGAAGCAAATAACATGGCAGCGGCCAATGTTCCAAATTGCATTTTCTGACTCCTTTTTTACGGGTTCAATGACCATACACCCGTTCTGGTCGTGACGCCACGCTTGATTCCATTATCTCAATGGAGTCGGTCATGGCATCTACAAACGTTAAAGCAAAAAGTGGCAATCGTATCGCTGTCATGTTTGACGGCAAGCAAGTCGGCGCGTGCAAATCCGTCGCCCTTCACGACAGTTACAACTTGGAGGTTGTAGCCGGTATCGGTGACATTCACGTTATCGAACACGTGCCTACCCAAGCTGTCTATTCCCTGCAGATCGAGGCTATTGTTCTTGAAAAAGAACAGCTTCGCAGCGCTGGTATCACTACCGTTGACGGTGATGATGCGCTGGTTGGCCGCGTGTTTGACATCGTGGTTATCGGCAAGGATACCGGCGAAGAAATCCGCAAGTACATGGGTTGCTCCTACGACTCGGGCGACATCCGCATCACGGCGAACCAAGTGGTCAGCACCAGTGCCAGCTTCAAGGCTCTGCGTGTGTCTGGTATTGGCGCCTAAGCATGCGCGAGCCAAAAGATACTGACTTCCTGATTGATCTTGAGGGTGTCGGAAAATTCAGGTTTGCCCGGCGCACCTTCAATGACCGGATCAAGATTCGCGGCGAAATTGCCGTGATGTCGCGTGATTTTGGCGATGACCTTGATACGGTGGCCGAGGTTACCGTGCTGGCCGTCTATAAAACGCTGGTCGTGGCCTGCCCTAAAGGGTGGGAAGACCTTGGCGGCGTTGATTTGGTGGATCGCCCTGAAGTGGAGGAACAGGCATGGCAGCTTTTTATGAAGCTGCAAGATGCCGAGTCCCGATTTCGACAAGACCGAGACGAAGCGCGCCAAAAAGACGGGCAAGGCGATGTCGCAGTCGATCCCGTTCTGGTTTCGCCAAAGGTATCACCTACCGCCAAATGATCCGCGCTTCTTGGCCTTGACCCCGGAAGAGGTCGAGGCTGAGTTTTGGGCGTGCCAGTACGCCGAAACGAAGTCGACGGAAGACTTTGAAGACGATGACATTGATATTGAAGAAATCCTCGCTGAAGCTGACCGGGCGGATGCGATCGCGGCTGACGATTGGGAAGAGGTTATAAATGACAATTAACATACCTATCGTCGCAACTGTAGAGGTAAAGCAAACTAATCCTCCTGCTGCCCCAACGTCCACCACTCCCCCGGTAAGTGGTGGTGGTGCGCAGCCTTCTATACCGGGGTCTTCAAATCCGGCAAAACAAACAAAAGCGGACGCTGCGTTAGAGAGAGCGAAGGAAAAAGAAGCGGCCGCGCGCCAGAAAGTGGCGAAGGAACTTGAAAAAACGGTTGCGGACGAAGCGAAGGCGAAGAAAAAGGAAGAAACTACTCGCCAGAAAACGACTGAGAACGTAACCAAAGAAAAATCAAGAGACGATTCCGCACGAAGGGAAATGACCAAGAAGTTCGGCAAAGCGTCGGACGAAGAGGTAAAGGAAGTCCGTCGCCGGATAACCGAACTTTCCAAGTACAACACGCGGCTCCGTAGCTTTGACGGCGATCTTGAAAAGATTGTTGCTGGCTACCGTGGAACATTTATCAATCAAAAAGAAGGCACAAAGCAGCAGCACGCCTTGATGCGCAAACTCGGGCTGGAGCAACAAGAACAGCAAGGAGGCGGCGGCCTATTGGGCATGTTCAAGACGGCAGGTCGTGGAATATTCAATTCTACCGGCATGGGCGGTAACATTGGAACCCGTATCATGGGGCAAGCCGCAGAAAGCGCTGGCGGCATGGGCGCGATGGGCGGCATGGGTATGCTCGCTACCGGCGGCCTGATTGCCGGCGGCGCCCTGCTGGCGATCAAAGGCATCCAGAAAGTCGCGGAAAAGGTCGGCGAGGCGCAGGATGACGCCATTGGCTACCATGATCTTCGTCAATCGCTCGGCAGCACCACGACCGGCTTTGAAGAACTTCGCGGCGCGGTCAAGATGTTCTCGCGCGGCCTTGGCACCACGGACGCTGAACAACTCAAGCTGGCAAAGACCTATTCGGCCTCGTCGCAAACTTTCGGCAAAGGATCATCTGAAGCACTGGCCTATGGCGTAAGTCAAGGCACGCAGCTATCGCGCGGCTTTGGCCTTGACCCTTCTTCCGGGGTTGAAATGCTGGCCGCAGCAAAGCACTTCGGCAATTCTGACGGCACCGAAAAGAGCAATCGAAAACTGGCTTTGCTGATTGGCGATGCCGTGGGCAAGACCGGCGCCTTCTCGAAGGCCGATGACGTCATGGGCGCCATCGCAAGTTTCATGGAGTCGTCGGCAAGGACTTCGCTGCAAACAGGGAATGAGGGCGCCTATGCTGGGCTGCTTGGCTCGCTTGGCAGTCTGAAGATTCCGGGGCTTGACGCCAAAGGGGCGGCCGATATTGCCGACAAGATCACTTCAGGCTGGGCGAATCCGGGCGGCGGGACTGAGGCCGGGAAATTCAACCGTCTGGATTGGATGCAGCAAGTTGGCGGGAAGGAGAATGTTCGCGCGTGGGACGTCGACTTGATGGGCGGCGCAAATCCGTTTTCAAAGTTTGGCGATACTATTCAAAGCAACATCAACAAAACTTCTGACAAAACCCCGGAAGGTATAGAGGAACGAGCGCGGCTAAAGCGTATTCTTGACCATGCCTCTCCTGAAGATAAAGAAAAATTAAATTTATCCCATGAGTACGAAAATGCGGTAAAGAAAGGGGCGACAGAACAGCAGAAATTAGCCATCCTTGGCAGCACGCTTAATTTGAATCGAACCGAGACTCAAGCGTTCAAGTTAAGCACGGATACGAATGGCGGGCTGGACAAGCAGCAGCAAACAATGGACGGAATACTGAACAAAACAGGAACCAAGGACAAGTTCAAGTATTCGCAAATTTCCAATGTTGCGCAGATCATGACGGGCGACGAAAAAGCCCTGAAAGAGTTTTCCGCCAAAGCTCGGGCGCTGACCGGCCCTGACGCGATGACGCAAAAAGAGGCGAGCAAACTTAACAAAGCCGAATCGGAAAAAGACATTACCGGCCAGATAGAGGCGCTGGTGGCCGTCATCGGCACGCGCGAGAACAAGGATGCTGGCGAGAAGGCGCGCGAGGCAGCAGTCAGCCTTGATAACCAGTTCCGGTCGTATGCCGCGCTGATCATTCCGCTGACCACAGCTATTCAAATGGGGGTTTTCAAGCTCGTTGACAAGGCTTTCGGGATGACGCCTGAACTACGCGAGGCGCAGACAAGTTTGAGAATCGCCGAAGGAAAAGCAAAAATCGAAGCAGGAGAAGGGACGGACGAAGAAAAAGCCGTGAAAATCAGGGAAATGACACGTGATGTCAAACTTGATTTGTACAAAGAAGGGAACAACACTCCGGGCAGAAAAATTAGAAACGCTATTCTTGACAACACTCCTGTCGTTGGGGGTGTTCTCGGCGCCGCAGCTAGAACCTATGACGCATATGGCGATCAAGAAGGCGAGAGAGAAATAAACGCTGACTACAAAACGCCTGAAGATAAAGATAAGAAGGAAGCGCGGCTAAAACGTCAAAAAGGTGACGTGCCATCGATGAGCGAACACGACAGGATTACTCAGAGCGGCATGTCGAGGGCGGAAAAAAAAGCCGCGTATGCGAAGGATGATGCCGATCAGGCTGCGGCGAAAGAGAAGGCTGCGACTGACGCAGCGAGCAAGGACAAAGCCGTTGCTTCTGAAGCGAGCAAGGCGCCGGCAGGTTCGTATGTTGAGCCAAGAAAAGGCATGAAATTATCGGATGAAGAGTCCGCCTATCTTGCCAAGACGGATCAATTGCTTGGGGCAAAACCCGGAACCTCTGCGGCGCAGATTTGGGTTGAAAGCAAAAACGATGAGAAAGCGGTATCCCCTCGCGGGGCTGTAGGGCTTGGGCAAATAATGCCGCCTGAGAAAAAGGTAATGGAAGGTCGCATGGGGAGAAAGATAGAAACCCGCATGGACCAACTTGAGGCGCATCGGTTAATGATGCAGGAGAATTTGAGGAAGTTCAAAACCAATGAAGATTCTCAAAAAGCCTATAACGGCGGGTGGGTTCCTGAGAAATGGGACAATACAGAAACTTCTGAATACACAGGGAAGATAGCCAATTACCGAGACAAAAACATTCCAGAAGCCGCCAGAAATGCAAACCAGAATACAAAAATCGGGTTTGATCAAGCGACCGTCAACGTCAATGTCAATCACCCAAATGGCAGCGTAGACCAGCATTCGGTACCGCTGAACCCGCGCCATACCGGCACCTACGCTGGCGCAAAGGTAGCTGAATCATGAAACTCTATCAGCCAAGAATCCGCGTAACGCTGATCAAGGTTCGCTCGCGCGACTACATATCAGGAACATCGCAGCCTTCATCCGAACGCTACAAGGACTTCCGGATACTTGACCTGACGCCCTACTTGGCCGATGGTGGCGTGCGCACACAGAAGAGCGTGCGCGAGCCGGCCGGGGCGTTCTCGATAAGCCTGACAACGCGCCCGCACCCTACCTATCTTGAAACGCTTGATATGTTGATCGAGCCAATGGACTTGATCGAGATTCGCATGGCGCATGACGCGCCCGGCCCGGACGTGTCTGCCGAAGACAGAAAGAACTGGCCGCCGGTACTGATGCGCGGTTTCGTCTCGCAGATTGCAAAATCCGAGTCGATCGCCAATGGGGCTCCGCAACGCTCAATCACCATTTCCGGGCAGGATTACGGGAAGGTATGGCAGATGGCGAGCATCTACTACTACAGCGGCACGGTCAACGCTGACAACAAGATTCACAATCTGTCATTTTTCGACAAGTTTTTAACGGCGAACGAAGCGCGAATCATGGACGCGAGCGAGTTTCTTGAAACGTTCGTTAACATGTGTCTAAAGCCCTACATTGAGGCCATATTGTCACTGGCAACCGGGAAGCCGTCAAAGCCTCTGGCAGCGGGTGAGACAGTCGAGCAACGCCGGGCGAAGTTGCAGGAGAGGTGCGATTCATTGACGGCGGATGCAAAAGCCGAAGAGAAGATCGGGAATGCTGCCTATGGGCAGGCACTGCAACACAGAACGGATATTGACGCCGCAACATCATCAGGAGATACCATCGGCGCGGCAATAGCCAAATCGGAAATGGACTCCGATCTTGCGCAGAACAAGGCATCGAATGTAAAACTTGATGCGATCATGGCCGAGCGCACCGGAATTAAAAAGGAAATCGACCAACTTGAAAGCGACACAACCCCGACTGCTGGCGTATCCTTCATTTACCCGAATCCGGTCACCTTGAAATGCTCGCTGACCGGAAGAATATCGCCCTTCGGCGTCGGCAACGCGCAGGACATGACCTTTTACCAGCTTCTCGCTACCTTTCTTGACGTGGGCGCCTTCAACGAGCTCTACATTGAGGATGTCGGGCCGGATGTGATCATCGTTGCCCGTCCGCAGCCGGCCTGGTGGCCTGACCTGACAAAGTTTGTCGATACCGATGTGTTTCCAGAAGCGGTGAAAATCGGCCTTGGCGACGTAGCCAGCATGCAACTGTCGCGCGGCGATGCCGGCGTCTATAATTTTTACGAGGTTGAAAGCGTTCAAACGACCGTGTACACGCAGGCGCAACAAAAACTAATCGCCGTGGAAGAAAAGCATGGAAACCCGTTTCATTTTTCTGACCTGAACAGCGAAGCAGCCTATTTCGGTGAGCGGCGCATGAAGGTGGTTACAAAAGTCAATGCGCCTGACTCTAAAGATGGTGATGGCGACTACAAAGAGAAGCGCGCCAAAGAGAATGAAATTATCCTCACTTGGCTCGGCAACCGGCGCCAGCGCATTGTCGACCTGAATACGGATGCGTCCGTTCTTGAGCGCGGCAGTCTGCGCCTGAAGGGCAATGAAAAGCTGCGCGCCGGAATGATGCTTCATGTCGTCCATTCTTCCGCTATGACCGTCACCTACTACGTGCCGTCCGTGTCGCAAGAGTACATACCCGGTTCCGGGTTTTTCACCACGGCGCAAGTCGAGCGCGGCAATGGGTTTGTGCTGTCAAGCCAGATCAAGAAGGCGCCTGACCTGTCCCGCCGTGATTTAGGGGGTGTCAAATGATCGATGAATTTGCTCATGTTGTCGCTATTCATCCCGAGTCGAACCAGATTGATGTGGTCATTCTTCGTACCGGCGCGCGGGTGGCCGGCGTCCGGGTGCTGGCTGAAATGGCGACCGGCCAGACCGGGCTGGCTGATCTTCACCTTCCGGACTGCACCAAGGGGTACGACTCCGACAACACCGGGGCGCGCGACATTACGGCGGCCATCAGCTATTACGGCGAAATGCCGTTCTGTGTCGGGTTCCTGTTCCCTGAAGTCTCGCAGTGCCTGTTCAAGCGCGATGATTTCCGCGTCAATCGGCATGCTTCTGATGTTTATCACACCATCGATTCGGCAGGGAACATTGAACTGGCGCACCCCTCGGGCGCGTTCGTTCGCATTGCCGAGAGCCCGGCGCATGAGAATTTAACCGGCGCTGACTATGACGGCATCTGGAACATTGCCCGGAACACTGGCCGGGCTGTGCATATCCACGTTGAGCAGGCCGGCGGCGTGGCTTCCATTGACATTGCGCCCGGCGGCGCCATCACCATCAATACGGCAAGTACCATCACGGCGACAGCGACAGGGGCCGTGACTGTCACATCGTCGGCGTCCATTACTACGAATTCGCCGACCATGACCGTGAATGCTCCGGATATAACGCTCAATGGCAATACTGTCGTCAATGGATCGCTAACGCAAGGTAAGGGCTCTTCAGGCGGGGGATGCACGATGCTTGGTCCAGTCACCGTGACAAACGATGTTGTCGCTGGCGGAAAATCCCTGATGAACCATGTCCATCCTGATCCTCAAGGGGGGAATACCAGCCCGCCAGCGTAGGTCGTGACCGTAGCATGCAGGAATGGCAACCTCATCCCTTCCTGACTCACTGAAAGCTGACGCGCGGCCGATTTCATTCTGTCTGCACAATACGGCAGTGGATGGGCCGCCGTTGATCTTCCCGTTATTTGTTCGCCCGGAAGATTTGTCGATCACCTATCCGTCGCGCTTGGCGGTAACTCAAACCTTCGGTGAAGATGGCGCGTGGGCGGATAGCTTCGGGCAGGGCGTCAAGTCGATTTCGCTCTCTGGAATAACCGGATGGGGCGGCCCGCGCGTCAATGGCGGGACGGATGACGGCTACCAGCATTTTGTCAAACTGCACAAAACCGTATTCACGGAATGGCACCGGATGCGCAAAGAAGTAGCCAAGGCCGGCAATGACCCGGACAAGGTGCTGCTGATCCTGTCAGACGGGCTTGATCATCTGAATTGGGTTGTCGCACCCCAGCAATTCGTCCTGAAGCGCAACAAGTCGCGTCCATTGCTCGCGCAGTACGCAATCACCATGCACATGCTGCGCGACCAGTCAAGCGAGAAGGAATCCGGACAACCCTGACGCACGAACCGCGCCCCCCTGATGGCGCAAGGGTTTGGAGGCGGT
>NZ_JBMOJE010000105.1:0-17358 GCF_049316945.1 Propionivibrio sp.
CGACGATAGCAAGCTGGTTAAGAAAAATCATGCACTCTTGCCGGAAGGACACTTTAAAGCAGTGGCCTGCCTGCGCATTTGTCGCGGCAGAATAAAACCGGCATCAGCCGTCTTACGCAAATAGAATCAAAACCCATGTCTTCGGCAAGAAAAAATAAATACGCCATTAAGGGTATAGGCGCAACTTGGCGTACTTCGTAAAATAACATCAGGGTATTCTCAGGATGGATGAATTTTCGCAACCTTGCTGAAATTTCATTGTCACAAGGGCGTAACAAACAGCGTATATTGTTTATACGATTCTTTGTAATGATGGAATAACCTCCAGGAATGGCAGGCATGACAAACAATCACATAAGCGCAATTCTGCTAACGTTCAGGGGTTTCGGTACTCTGGTGCTGGCGCTCATCGATTGGCTGACCGCGAGGGTTAATGTCTCGGAACGTCATTACCTGATTCCGGCCAAAGTCGCCTGCGAATATTGGATAGCGATCAGAGCCGCTTGGCAGGGTCAGAGGAAGCAGCCTTCTCTGCTGGAGTGTACGCACTGGAACCGCAAAGCCTGCGGACCTTCTCCCGGCGGATTTATACGACCCATCCTCTGATCGACCTTTTTACGGTGTCAAGCTTCGCACACCCGTAACGTTGATTGGTTATCGTCAACTAACAGAGTTGACCTTTCTCAGATCAGGGCCTTGAAGCAAATTGACTGGTCGTGGTGAGCACCTTCCGGAGCCAACAAATTTCCAGTTGGGCTGGTTTACCCGAAAACCCTCCTGACGTGCCTTGCCAAGCTATGAGGGCATATGATTCAGGCGTTCACTGATCGGTCAGCAAGCTCTTCATCTAGCAGACTGTCGGACTTAAGAGTTTCATGTATGCCATAAGCAAGCTAATGATTTAATGGTTGTTTTGTAAAACTTGGCGGACGTTGAAAATTCTTTTAGAGCGTATTTTTGGCTTAAATCTCGCATAAATATGCCTAAAGCATTGCTTTGCGAGTCCTGTGGATATTACAATTATTGTAAGTGTATGTTTTTTAATCAGAAGTTATTCATTGTTAAGTCCGACAGGCTGCTAGTGGCGGTCAGTTTTCAGTCTGCTGGCATTGTAAGCTGCGCGACAGGGCAGTAATTACAGCGGTGATTCAATCGCATGGGAAACCCACAACCCACAAGAAGTGATCCCTATCACCCACTGGCGTGCCTATGCCATGCTTCAGCTTGGCTGTCCCTGAGAAATACATACGCCAACACTTCCTGGACCCGAGAGTCAACCAGGCGGCCGGTTGGGATTCCTTGGGGCCGATCAATAACGAGCGCGCTTGAGTGCTGCGTCAATATCGACTGCATCGATCTGTTGCGCCTCAAGAAAGCGCTGGGCAAAGCGCAAATGCACACCTGCGCGCAGAAAAAGCTCAAACAGGTCACGATCCAGGTGTCCCATTTTCACGTAGTCAGCGAGCAGAGCAACCGACTCCGATAGCGGCTTGCCCGGCTTGTAGGGGCGATCCGACGCAGTCAAAGCCTCGAAAATATCGGCGATCGCCACGATCCGCGCCTGCGGAGTCATCGCTGCTGCCCGCAGACCCCGCGGGTAACCGCTGCCATCGAGGTGCTCGTGATGATTCCCCGCGATCTCGGGCACGTTCTTCAGATAATCCGGGAAGGGCAAACCGCGCAACATGATGATGGTCTGGACAATGTGGTTATTGATCAGGAAACGTTCCTCGTCGGTCAGCGTACCGCGTCCAACCGAGAGGCAGTGCAATTCGCCGAGGTTGAGGCGGTACTCAGGGGCCTTCAGCTTGATATCCACCGGCAGTGAGTTGCCAGACAGATGAGGGATGCGGTGATCGTCGCGGTCGGCGAGCAAGGGGTCGTCGACCGGCAGCGCAGGTGCCGGCAGGCGCTCCTTGCGCCTTCGCTCGATCAGTGAAATGCCCAGGCGGTCATCAAGGGTACGCCGCCAGGTGCGTGCGGCGATCCGTCTCAGCCTCGCTTGTGCCTCGTCAGCAAGATTTTCGCTGCCAATATTACTTGCGGCAACAAAGGCGAAATCGTCGTCCAGCATCGCAAGTTCGCTACGAAGCGCTTCAGCCAGCGCCGCCTTGTCGCCACCGCTGGCGATTCCCTGCCAGTAAGCAATTTCGGCATCGCGCTTGATTACCTCAAAGCGCGTCCAAATCTCGTGAATGCGATCCGAAATGGTTTCCAGTTTCGTCGCCTTGTCGACCACGTATTCCGGGGTTGTCAGCTTGCCGCAGTCGTGCAGCCAGGACGCGATACTCAAAGTTTCCCACTCCTCCTCGCTCAAACTGAAGTCCCTGAACGGGCCACTATCGCTCTCACAAGCCGCCTCGGCCAGCATCAGCGCAAGTTCCGGAACGCGCTGGCAGTGACCTCCTGTGTAGGGTGACTTGGCATCGATAGCGCCGGCCATGACACGGATCACTGCATCGAGCAACGCCTTTTGTGCCCGCATCAGCCGCTGATTGTCGATCGCCACGGCAACCGTGCCGGAAAGGGCATCGACAAAGGCCGCCTGATCGGAACCAAAGTTGGCGTCGACGGCCGATTTGGCCAGGAACAGCACTCCGATGGTCCTGGTTTCCCGATTGCTCAGGGGTACCGCCAGAAAAGAGACCGTCTGACCGGGAAAGCGCGCCCCTACCCAACCCAGCCCGGCCGGCATCCCGGCGGGAAAAAGTTGACCGATGCGCATTGCCCTGTCGTGATAGGCATCGCGCAATGGATGGTTGGGCTCCCCGACGGCCACCGCGACTGCTGGCGGCGCGCGAAGTAAATGATCCAGGTTGGCATTGCGCCAGGCTGAGGGAACCAGTTCGTTACCCTCGCCATCTATCAGGTAGATGGCGCCCGCATCGGCCTGCGCGGCAGCAACGGTATGAGTGATCAGGCCGTCGAGCAGTTTCTGAAAATTACGTTCCGACGAGAGTTGTGACGCGATGTCGAGAAACTGACTGATCGTCGATTGCATGCCGGCTATTGCCAGCGCGAGGTCGTCAACTTCAAGCACAAACGATCGCACCTCGCTGCCGTCAAACTTGAAGTGGCGAATGGCAATGGCCTCTTCGGCAAGAGTATGCAGGCTAAGTGAGATGCGTCGTGCGATCCACCAGGTCACCGGAACGGCGATAAAAAGCAGTACCAGCATTGATGCGATTGCATGCAGCCGCAGCGTTCGCACCTCTGCCAACAGTTCATCATGAGGCGCAGCCATGACCAGGTAGAGCGGCTCACCATCGGCGAGTTCCGCCTTGACCACCCGTGTTTCCCAATCACGCCCCTCGCTGGTCAGCGTTCTCGTGCCATTGACTGACGTCATCCCGGATAAAGTCTTCGCTAGTATGGGCAGGCCCAGGGTCGCCAGCGTAGGCAGTTGCACCGGCGCAGTATCGTTCATCGCCCAGGCGCCTTGCGACGCCGCAAGAACCTGGCCAGAGCTGTCGGTGAGGGCAAGTTGCGCAGACGGGGAGGCGCGCTGGCGCGACAACGATGCCGAAATATCCTTGAGTGCGAGATCAGCTCCAATTACGGCTTTGCGGTCCGGCGTCGCCTGAGCGATCGCAAAGCCAATATCACCCGATGGCAACGCGAACGCCGGCGTGCGAACAAGGCCAGAACGTCCAAGAGCGTCATGAAACCAGTTCATGTCGTTGGGTCGATTGCTGTCGGTCGCGCGATTAGACAGCAGTTTCATCTGATCATCGTAAAAGCGGACGCTGCTCCCGCGCGCACCGGTTTCGGAAATCTGCACCATGTAGACTGCCCGTTCCGGCGCATGCGCGTTGCGCCGCGCTGCGGCGTAATCCAGTCGCCGGATGTAAAAAAGCCCGCCGTCGACAAAGCGCACATAGATCGCCGACAGCATCGGGGTTGAGTCCAGTACATGCCGGATCAGGGGTAGGCTGCTCAATTGTCCTTCGGGGCCACCCGCGGACGGATCGGGGCGCAGAGCAAGCTGGGTGACAAGCGTGCGGACAGGTTCGTGGCCTGCTCGCAATTCGGCCACTGTTGCGCGAGCGGAACTCTCGAAGAGGTCACTGATAACAGCGAGGACAAGTCGACGCGCATTCGCATAGTCAACCGCCGTGATCAGGGCACCGGTCGTTAATACGAGCGCCGTGAACAACACGCCAATGCATACGTGCAGCGGATAGCGGAGGCGGGAGGTGGAGGGAGCAGCAGTCAAGGCAGAACGCGAGTGCATGGATTGTTTGCTTACACTCCGACGGAAATGCTTCAATTACATGACAGTTTTTGCGCCGATCCCGATTTTTCAGGCCCGGCAATATTAAAGAATCGCCCCTATCCTCGGTTATTCTGACGACCCTGGGCGAACCGGCCCACCCTATTGCGCATTCCCACCATGTCCACCACGCAATTCCACCACGGCTTCTCTTTCGATCCCGCGTACGGCATGGACCTGACGCAACTGTTGGCGATCGTACCGCCCGAGCCGCCGGACGACTTCGCCGCCTTCTGGCAGGACCGCTACACGGCAGCGCTGACGCTCGACGCCCGGCCTCAAATAGTACCCACCGGCGTCGTAATGGGCAACCATGCGGTGCATGACCTGCGCTATCGATCCTCGGGTGATGTCGAAATCGGCGGCTGGCTCCTCGTGCCACGCTCAGGTTCGCCCAAGCGGGGAGTGATCATCGGGCATGGCTACGGCGGGCGAACCGCTCCAGATGAGCCCATTGGCCTCGATGAATCGGTGGTGCTGTTCCCTTGTTTTCGCGGTATGGGGCGCAGCCCGGTGGTGGGGATTTCCTCCGATCCTAACTTTCACGTCCTGCATGACATACAGGACCGCAAGCGCTACGTACTGGGGGGGTGCGTGGACGATCTCTGGCTGGGTGTTTCTGCGCTGCTTTCCCTGTTCCCGGAAGTTTCGGGAAAGGTGGCCTGCCTGGGTATCAGTTTTGGGGGTGGCATCGGCGTTCTAGCCTCTCCGTGGGATTGTCGTATCAGCCGTCTGCACGTCCAGGTGCCCACTTTCGGGCACCAGTCCCTTCGTCTGACGCTGTCCTGTGTTGGTAGCGGCGAGGCGGTTCGCAGCTATCAGCAGCAGCACCGCTTTAATGTGAATGAAACATTGGCCTACTACGATGCAGCCAATGCAGCCCGTTTCCTGCGCATTCCAGCGCTGGTTGCGGCAGCCTTGTTCGACCCGGCCGTGCCACCACCTGGACAATTTGCAATTTACAACGCAATTCCACAACCCTTGCGGTGCCTGTTGGTGCTGGATGCCGGCCATTTCGACTATCCAGGCGACGCAGAGCAACAGAGGGTTTTGAATCTTGCCGTGACCAGCTTCCTGATGGAGGATGATCACAACGCTAGATAAGGACTGAAATCGATCGATGAGAATTGCCCGATACAGCGAGTCTTCAACGCGCGGTGCCAAACACTTCGCTCCAGCTTTCGGCGTGCCGGGCGAGCCTCGCTGATATGAACCGTGAATACCACCGCTGGTACAGCCAACGCTTGCAACGCGAGATGGAATTGTTGGTGGTCGGGCACAGCGGCGCCAAGGTATTGGTGTTTCCGACCCGGGACGGCCGTTTCCACGAATACGAAGACCTCCATCTGGTGCACAGTGTCGCCAGCAAGATCGAAGCCGGACACTTGCAGCTCTGGTGTGTGGACAGCATCGACTGGGAGAGCTTCTACTGTTTTTGGAACACTCCTGCCGATCGCATTCGCCGCCATATGCTGTTCGAGGAATATATCCTGCACGAGGTTATGCCTCTGATGCACGGCATGAACCCACACCCCTGTACCATCGCTCACGGTTGCAGTCTGGGCGCTTATCACGCCGCCAACATCGCGTTCAGACATCCCGACAAGTTCCAGAAGCTGGTTGCCTTGTCGGGCCGGTACGACCTCACTCTGAGCGTTGATGTTTTCCATGATCTGCTTAACGGCCACTACGACGAGAACGTCTATTTCAACACCCCGACCCACTTTCTGCCGAATCTGCGTTGCGATTGGCATCTGGAGCATCTTCGTCGCATGGACATGGTCATTGTGGTCGGGGCTGACGACCCGTTTCTCGACAACAACCGCTATCTGAGCGCAATCCTTGACGCCAAGGGGCTTTCGCATCGATTGCACGTCTGGGAAGGACGTGCGCATCGCGCCTCCTGCTGGCGGAAGATGGCACCACTGTATCTTTGATATCAAGGATCCCCATCCCTGAAATGGGCAACTTGTTGCCAGGGCCAGGTTCCAGAGGAGACAGCTCGAGGAAGGCCGTGGGCAGAACAAGATATGACTGCTACTCCCTTGCCTTACGCGCCCCCTCGGAAGGGGTACCCACTTGCCATCATATTAGGCCAAGGCGAGTTGGTTTCGAGCGATATGCGGAAGTGAAGGAAGAGATTCTGTGGTTGTACGAGCCTGCCCATGTCCAGGCAAATTGGGCTACGCAAATACTTGAGTCACTTGCCAATGGGTAAATGCCATTGCCTGCCCCGCGTGACCACATGGTCTGCATTTGGGCTATTGCGACAGTGCCGAGAGGGATGCTGAGCAACGAGCAAGCGCAGGAATACGTAATATTCTCGCAATAATGTTGTTATACCCTGCCAGGAAATATAAATCTCCATCATGCATGCCCCAGTCGTAGCCCAAGAGGGATGCAGCCTGATCTCAATGCTCCGGACAGGCCATAAGGTGATGGGAATTGAAGGCAATAGTGATTTTGCTGTCAACCTGTTGCCTCTCTTTTTGCTCAGTAAATCAGTGCCATCTAAATGCGTGCGCTGAAATCCTTAAGCCCGGGAAGAAAAGGAAATCATGATTACTTTGCCCACAACAATCCACTGGGCCATACTGTTTCCGATACTGACACTTTTCATTGGGACTGCCGTAGTGCTCACTGGATTCGTTCGTAGTGTGGGAGGGGAAAGGTGGTCGATCCTTGTGCCCGTCAGCGGAGTCTCCTGTGCGTCGCCGGGGCCGCATATGGCCTGGCTCATGTTGGTTCTTTCCGCGCATTCTACGGATGAGTAGCGCTCGTTGGTCAACTGGCGATGCAAGGAACGCTGCAAGATCGACCCTCAGGCCAAAGTGCATTCCTGCTACGAAGCCGGGCGCGATGGCTGGTGGCTGCATCGGTGGTTAATTGATCAGGGCATCGACAACCTCGTGGTCGATGCCGCGAGCATCGAAGTCAACCGGCGTGCCCGACGCGCCAAGACCGACTGACTCGATGGCGACAAACTGCTGACGATGCTGCTGCGGCATCATGCGGGCGAACGCGTGTGGTCGGTGCTATATGAACCAACGGCCCTTTCATCAGCGGGATGCATATTCCTGGTTGTCACACATCTGAAACGGAGGCCATGTAAATTCCTGCCATCCATATTGCCAATGAGAACTCACCAATGAGTGTTCCGGCTGTGCAGTACCCGAAAGCATTCAGTTCAAAACAAGGTTCCGGCTTTTTTGCAGATGTGCGTACGCTCTGGCGCCTTTTTCTCGGGCAGCCTAGGAAGGGTAGTCATGCTCAACGCCTACAGGCATTTTACTCGCCCCAGGCAGAACGCTATGACAGCTTCCGTGCCCGGCTGCTGCATGGCCGGCAGGACCTGATCGATCGCCTGGCGATTGCCCCCGGGGAGTACATCGTTGAGTTGGGTTGCGGTACCGGTAGCAGCCTTGATCGGATCAGTAGTCAGGTCTGTGACCTGGCGCGGATCGATCTGGTCGATCTCTGCCCGGCGCTGCTTGAGCAGGCACGCAAACGCGCTACCGGATACCAGACGGTTCGTGTCATCGAAGCTGATGCAACGCTCTGGAAGCCTGATCAACCGGTCGATGGAGTGTTTCTCTCCTATGCCCTCACGATGATTCCGCAATGGCCTGAGGTGCTATCTAGCGCGTACGCGATGCTCAAGCCCGGAGGGCGGCTGGGGATTGTCGATTTTCATTTGCCCGCCAGCGGAAATCGCTTCGCCAACGCTGTCTGGAAGGCATGGTTCAGCCACGATGGCGTTCATCTTTCGGCCGAGCATTTGCCTAGGCTGCAGCAGATGTTTGCGGAAAATTTCTGTTCCGAGCGCAGGGCGCACATTCCCTATTTGTCCGGTTTATGCGCCCCCTATTATCTCTTCGTCGGAAAAAAACACTCCGTACAAGGTGACGCTGAATAAGAAAAAATCCGTCGTTGCCGCGAAGGCGGGAACCCGACTGATGGGAATTTAGCGCCAAGAACAAGCGAACTGGCTCACCGGCGCTGCACTCCCTGAGTTCGCTTTCGGGGGATGACGCCCCGAAGGAAGTCCTCCTGAGCTTCCCCAGGTTAACTTAGTATGTAGAGATGCGTGCCGCCGTAGATCGCTGATCGATCGCGAGCATGTAATTCAAGGTTATTTTCGCTGTTTGTCACCCAGGCAGAGAGCAGATCGGGCGGCAGCATTTTCTCCAGCGGCGACTCTGATCCGCCTGTGCGGAAAACCACACGGGCACCGGATTTGGCCGTACGCGTCACCTCCCACCACAAATCAGTCAGTTGCGCACTGTCCATCCAGTCCTGGGCGTCGAGAAAGAGATAGGCATCCAGCGAATCGGTGGCTTGTTCACGCAATACTTCGGTCAGATTGGCATGGTGCGGGTGAATGGTACCGAGATTGGCACGAATGGTTTCGAAGTGTGATCGTTGCAGATACATGGGCAAGGCCTTGTCCCGGGTCGTGTCGTATTGACGGGCAAAAGCCTGGCCGGCAAAGCAGTTTTCAGCGAGCGGATAATCGCAGGCAAGTCGACGCATACGTTCCCTGAACAATTCCGCCATGGAAATACCTTGGGTGTTGGCATCGTGTTGCAGGGCGTCGAATTGCGATGGCGGAATACCAAGGCTGTAAAGCATCATCGGCTGGCGGGCAAGCAGGCGAATCAGCCAGTGGTCAAAAACCGGGGATACATATTGATTGAACAGCGTTTGTTGCTCTTCCAAGGTTTTAGCCTCGGCGACCTTGGCCAGATTGCCACCCAGCAGACGCACGGCGAAATGGGAAAAGCCGATGAACTGACCGAGCAGGCCATGCCGATAGGCGTGGCGGGAAAAACAGGAGTGGCGCGGACGCCCGAAAATGTCGGCGGTTTCCCAGTATTCTCGGCTTTCTTCATCGAGTACGGGAGAGATGTACTTTTCGTACAGTGCTTGGTTGCCAGGATGATTGGCGTCGCCAAGATACGCCAGCACCTCGTCGTAGCCGGGCAGCTTTGCCAGAGCCGCTTTCTTCAATGCCAGCATGGCAAGGTGGGTGCTATTGAGATCGACCACATGGACTGCGCCGGGCGATTGCGTCAGGTAGGCCAGCGCATTGCAGCCACCCGATGAAATGGTGATCATGTGAGCGCCAGGCTTTAATTCGAGTGCTTCAATATCAACAACCGGGTCTTCCCATATCTGGGCGTAGACCAGACGATTAAACCACGTGGCAAAAAGTCGATCAGCCAATTCCTTGCGGCCGAATGTCGTGGAATTGAGAATCGCTTTGTCAATCAGGATTTTAGTATTCATGGATTGAAGGCTGTGGTTGTAATAACAGTACAACCTTAACTGCCAAATGCGACAGTTTGGTTACTTGTATTGATTCTGAGGAAATACCCGGCAGATTTGTGAAATGGATGGCGGTACGGCGTTGGGCTTCGGGAGAATCCGAGAGAATCTCAGCCCGACATCGCCAAGGGCTGGCTATCGGATGTTAGTCCCGGGGCAGGCGTATCTGCTAACGCAGTTACCGTGCCAGAAAAGCAGAACCCAGATCAGCGAACCCAGAGGCAGGACTACACCGAGGCCGAAGAGGAAAATCTTGACTGATCGCCCCAGGGGTGTCCGGGAAGCGAACATCAATTCGGTGGCTTGGGGCAGCTTGCGAATCCATACGGCATGGCCGTACAGCGATCTGAAGGCGTTTCTGATCTTCATGAAAAATACCTGTCAATTCAGGATTCAATTATCGCAAATGGGCATTACCGACAGATGACAGATTCCCTGTTCCAATGTGAACGATCGCTGGATCAGTCCAGACTATGCTATGACGACTTCTGTCTCGGTTTCTTCCGGTTGAAGGCACGCGGCATACATGGCCTCGAAATCGACCGGCTGAAGAACGACAGGGGCGAAGTCAGCACGGAATTTGCCACTTGTACATGTGCGCATCCACAGCACCTCATGATTCACGGAAAACAAAAAGCGTAGACGATGCACGACTAATGGGGCGGTCTTCAAATCAAAAAACGGATAGCAGGAGCGCCTCAAATTCTTGAACCACATTCTTCCAGTCAAGAGTTTCGGCCTTCAGTCGCGCATTCTGCGCCATTGCCCTGAACATCGCCGGTTCGTGCGCGAAGGTAGCCGACAGCTGACAGGCCATGGTCACGAAATCATCGTTGCGACCGTAGGTGGCAAGCAGTCCGCTGGTTCCGTGACGAAGATGTCGGGCCGCCGCAGCATAGTCGTAGGCCACTAACGGCAGGCCGCTGGCCATGGCCTCCAGCGTGACGTTGCCGAAAGTCTCGGTGAGACTCGGAAACAAAAACAAATCGGCAGAGGCGTAATGTGCCGCCAGATCCTCACCATGCCGGGTGCCGGCAAAAATGGCTTCGGGAAAGCGATTGCGTAGCGCCTTTGCCTCCGGGCCATCACCAACCAGAACGAGACGTGCATGGGGCTGATACTGGAGAATCGCAATGAATGCTGCGCTCAGTGTGGCCAGATTCTTCTCCGCTGCCAATCGCCCGACATGCAGCACCACCGGCGCATCCGGCGCCACGCCCCACTGCTGACGCAATGCCTCACAGCGACGCACCGGGCTGAATAGTTGTACATCAACCCCACGCGTTACGACACGCAGGTTGCGGAAACCGCTGGCGGCAAGATCGGCGCGCATCTGTTCGGTTGGCACCATGGTCAGCAGCGTGCGGTTATGGAATTTGCGCAGATAGGCGACGATCGGCTTTTTCAGCCAGCCGATGCCATAGTGCAAACTGTAGGCGTGAAAATTGGTCCGGAAGTCTGAGCAGACGGGAATCTTCAGCCGATGCGCCGCCTGCAGGGCAGACCAGCCGAGCGGGCCCTCGGTCACGATATGCACGAGGTCGGGACGGCGCAGGGTCCATTGCTTGATCAACGCCTGTTTGGCAGGCAGCCCGACTTTCAGGTTGGGATAGCGCGGGATCGGCATGCCGCCAGTCAGCATCTCGTCGAAACCACCGTCTTGCGCGGGGTGGTCGGCATCGGCCTGACGTGGCCTGATCAACTGGATTTCGTGATTCCGTTCGCGCAAACCGTCGACAAAACGCGATAGGGTCAGCGCCACACCGTTCACTTCAGGCGGGTAGGTTTCGGTGACGACGGCAAGGCGCATTGATCGGCGACTCGGCGGCAACTGCTCAATGAGGATGGCGTCCATGGACAATTCGCGATGGGGCAACCTGCGATGATCGTCATATCGGGTAACAGGTATGTGACGGCGAGGTTAAGTATTCATGTCACCGCACGCTGTCGCCATTTTTTCTTCGATCTTTAACAAACCCGTAGCAATTTCCAAATACCTTTACTGACTGTTCCCACCACGCCCAAACAGCCATTAAGGAAAAATGATGAAAGAATTTCTGCACACCCTGCGAGTGCAACGCTGGGATGATCACCGCTACTATCACCACAGCCGCATCAACCAGTCGCTGCACTTCGTTAGCGCCGTCAGCTTTCTTGTCGCCTACGTCATGCTTTTCATCAACCCGCCGCTGTCGGCACTGATCGGCTGGCTGGTTTCAATGGTCACCCGCCAGTCGGGGCATTTCTTTTTCGAGCCCCTAGGTTACGACACCATCAACCAAACGACCAACGAGCACAAGGAGGCGATCAAGGTCGGCTACAACCTGCAGCGCAAGATGGTGCTGATCGGAATCTGGGCCGTTGCGCCGCTGATGCTTCTTGTCGATCCGACCCTGTTCGGCATTTTCGAAGCCGCGACCGACAAGTCGGCAGTGATCGATCAGATCGGACTGATCTGGCTGTTCATCGGCATTGGCGGGCTGATCTTCCGCACCGTGCATCTCTTTTTCATCCGCGATGTGCGGACCGGACTGGTATGGATGACCAAGATCCTCACCGACCCCTTCCATGACCTCACGCTTTACTACAACGCACCGCTGCATCTGCTGCGCGGCGAACTGATCGACCCGATGCAGCACAAGCACGGCATCTGACGGACATGTCCAGCCGAGTCCTGCCTGCACCGCAGGACCGGCCGACAGCGTTCAGGCAGGCGCCCGCCATGCCTTGCCAGGCATGAAGCGATGAGACAGTACCTCACGCAGAATGCCGCGCCGAATCGACTTGTCGGTCTGCCCCGGCACCTCCCACCACCAGCCATCGCGTTCCATGGCCTGCGCAGCCGTGATGAAACGCTCGGCGACCGCGGCAAAATCCGCGTTGCTGTAGTTGAGGCTGAAGATCAGCCGCCCCGTTCCCACCCACGAAAGCGCCAGCCCCTCGGCCCGCAGGTAATACTGCAGCATCCAGTTATAGCGGCACGGCCGGGTGTAGGTCACCGTCCAGATGGTCGACAGGTTGGCAACCCGCACCGGCAACCCGAGTGCTTCCAGACGCTGGTTGAGATCGGCCGCACGACGGTTCCACGTTTCGTCGAGACCGTCGTAGAGCGCAAGCAGCGCGGGCGTTTCCAGTTGCTCGAGAAAAACCTGCATGGCACCCATCACGTAGGGATGCGAATTGAAGGTGCCGCGCGCGAAACAGATGTCGGCCGGACGCTCGTCGCGAAAGCGCTTCATCAGGTCGCGTCGGCCGCAGACGACACCAACCGGCAGGCCGCCGCCCAGCGTCTTGCCGTAAGTCACCATATCGGCACGCACGCCGAAATATTCCTGCGCGCCGCCCGGTGCCAGACGGAAGCCGACGAATACCTCGTCAAATATGAGCACGATGCCGCGCCGGGTGCACACCTCGCGCAACTGCTGCAGCCAGGCGGTATAGGCCGCGCGGTCGAAGCTAGCCCGGCGCGTACTATCTACCAGCGAGGAATCGCCCGGCGCGCCGGCGTTGGGATGCAGCGCCTGCAGCGGATTGACCAGAACGCAGGCGATGTCCTTGCGGGTGTTCAGCACATGCAGCGAATCGCCGTCCATTTCCTTCAGCGTGTAGGTTTCGCGCGGCGGCAGCGGGTTGCCGATGCCGGGCTGCACATCCTCCCACCAGCCGTGATAGGAACCGTTGAAGCGTACCAAGTAGCTGCGTCGGGTGTGGTAGCGCGCCAGACGCACCGCCTGCATCACCGCCTCGGTGCCAGACATATGAAAAGAAACCTCGTCGAGTCCGGAAATGGTGCGCAGGCGGCGCGCATTGTCGGCGACCAGCGGGTGGTAGGCGCCGAGAACCGGCCCGAGCGCTTCAACACGTGCGCTGCCGGTGGCGATGCAGTACCGGTAGAAATCGTAGCCAAAGACATTGACGCCGTAGGAGCCGGTCAGATCGTAGAAGCGGTTGCCGTCAAGGTCGGTCACCTGCACGCCGTCGCTGCCCTGCAGGAAACCGCCGCCCTTCAGATGCTCGCGCACGAAACGGTTGTACTGGAAAGGCACGCGATAGCTGGCGGTAAATTGCAGGTCGGAAATGCTTTCGCCGGCCTCGGCAGTGAGAGCTGCGCTCTTCGCAAAACGCTCACGATAGCGCGTTGCGAGCGCCAAGAAACCATCGTGCCGGCATTGCGCAATTGCGTCGGGCGCCTTGTCCGAACGGAAAAAAGTCGCTTCGTCGTATTCATAAAAAGGCACCAGCCGGGCTACCCGCTTGGCCATGCGCGAGTGGCCGGCCAGCGAGCGATGTTTGGCACGCGAGAGTTCGAGGCGCCGCCTGATGCGGGGCCAAACTGCAGCCAGCGCGCCAAGGCCGGCCACATAAAGTGCCATTGTTTCGTTCATTGATTTCTCCTTGCCCCGTCTTCTACCCAATCCTCATTACAAAACCATGACCATGCGCAAACTGATCGCACGTTTCGTCCTTCAGGAAGACATTAATTTTCTGCTCACCAACCGGGTGCCGCGGCAACTGCTGACCCGTTTCATGGGCTGGTTCAGCAAGATTGAACAGCCGCTGGTACGCGACCTTTCAATTGCCACTTGGCAGTTGTTCGCCGACCTCGACCTGAGCGACGCCCGCCAGACGAAATTCCGCAGCCTGCATGACTGTTTCACGCGGCAGTTGCGCGACGGGGCGCGGCCGCTCGATCACGATCCGAAAATTCTGATCAGCCCGTGCGACGGCATCGTCGGCACCTGCGGCGCGATAGTCGGAACCAAAGTGATCCAGGCCAAGGGGTTTCCCTACACACTGCTCGATCTGCTCGGCGACCCGGCACTGGTCGAGTATTACCGCGACGGCAGCTACGTCACCCTGCGTCTGACCTCGAGCATGTATCACCGCTTCCATGCCCCGCACGACTGCCGTGTGGAAAAGGTGACCTACATCTCCGGAGATACCTGGAACGTCAACCCGATCGCCCTCAGACGCGTCGAAAAGCTGTTCTGCAAGAACGAGCGCGCACTGATCGTAACAGTCCTTGCCGCCGGCAACCAGCGGATCACACTGGTACCCGTCGCCGCCATCATCGTCGCCAGCATCCGCCTGCATTTCATCGATGTGTTGCTGCACTTGCGTTATCGTGGCCCCAATGTCATTGCCTGCCAGGCCAATTTCGCCAAGGGCGAGGAAATGGGTTGGTTCCAGCATGGATCGACAATCATCGTTTTTGCACCCAAAGGAGTTACTCTTCGCGACGGAGTTATCGAAAGCAAAGCAATACGGATGGGACAGTCCCTGTTCGACCTGCCACACTAACGGGTCTCGCTGATCGCGCTGCGTGAGTTGATTGCGGGGATATTGCCGCGTGCGGATCTGTCGGATCTATTCTTGAAGATTGCAGCGCGTACGAGATTTACCGACGCGTTAACGCTTATTTCAGAACGAGGGGCCCGCGCGAATCGATATAGCCGATCCAGAGGCCGCTTACCGATATGGAGGGGTTCTCTTTTTTGAGTTTTTATTCAGTACGTTGAGGTTGTCAAAGCCCTGAACCGTGAAAATGTCGGACGGCTGCTCAAGGTTGATAACGGAGATGAACCGCCGCATGTAGAGCGGTATCGAACTGAGGCTCGTCGGCCAGATTTGCCATCGGCCTCTTGTTGTGCCGACCACAGCAATGAATTAGTCACCGACCATTTTCGGGGGGGAGCTCAAACCTCACTCGCTTGTCACAATGCTGTAACGTACTGTTGGTATTCATTATTCCTCGCAAAGAATGCGAGGAGTGATGGAGCGCAATTTCTTGAGGTGTGAATTGGGTAGTCCGAGAATATGGCTGATGATGCCTCGGCTTTGCTTTCGTCGGCGATGAAGTTCCGGTAAGGTCGAGTTGTTCCCTAAGTTCTTGGTCGAGGAAGCCTTGGTTCAACCACGAACGGTGCCGAGATCTTGCGGCATCCCCCGATTTTGATCTACTTCACTGGCGGGCATTGGGGGCTACCCTATTATATTCGCTGAGTTGTTCTACGCTCAGAGGCAATTCAGGCTGAAGTCTGGCTTAAGGCTCAAGATAATGCTTAGATAAGCGTTCAAGAAAGCCCATACATAAACAATATGGTTGAGTCGAGGGAATCATGGATTCTAATGGTTTTTCGAAAAGCAGGCACACGGTCTCGCTCCCGAGTGGAGGAATCATGATCGAGGAATTGATGGCATCGCTGAAAAGGCGCATCGATCCCTTCGGTGTGACGACCTCAGTGCTTAACGCGCAGGTGGCGTGGATGATGCATCCACAGGAGTTGTCGCGAGCGATTGGCACCATGTCTGGAGATATCATCGCGTTGCAGACCCACCTCATGCAACGTGCCTTGGGGTTGCCGAGCGACGATGTCATCATGCCAAAGGCTGACGATGCGCGCTTCGCTGATACAGTTTGGAGCGAATTCGCAACCTGGGACATCGTCAAGGAGTCGTATCTGGCGATTACGCACCGACTCGAAGACATGCTCTTCGAAACGCCTGGGCTTTCGGATAAAGAGCGCCGGCGAGCTACGTTCTGGGTGCGTAAATGGCTCAACGCGATGGCGCCGACCAATTTCTTCCTGACTAACCCGGTCGCCCTGAACAAGTTCGTAGAGACCCATGGCGAAAGCCTGGTCCGCGGTTTCGGCAATTTCATGCGCGATGCCCAAGCGAAAAACATCCGCATCGTCGACCAAGATGCCTTCAAGGTCGGCACCGATCTGGCGATCACTCCTGGCCGCGTAGTCTTTCGCAACCGGCTGGTCGAACTGCTTCACTACACTTCGACCACCGCCAAAGTGCACCAGACGCCGATCGTCCTCATCACGCCGTGGATCAACAAGTTCTACATCCTCGACCTGACGCCGCGGCGCAGCATGGTCAAGTACCTTACCGACCAGGGCTATAGCGTTTTCATCACCAGTTGGAAAAACCCGACGGCCGAGATGGGTGACGTCAATTTTGACAACTACCTGCTTGAGGGCGTCGATCAAGTGGTCGACGTGGCGCGCAAACTGAGCAATTCGCCGCAGGTGCATCTGGCCGGCTATTGCATCGGCGGCACGCTTGTAGCGACCTTTATGGCGTGGGCCAGCCGTCACTACAGCGAAAAGGACATGCCGGTGGCGCACTGGACCTTGTTCACGACGCTGACGGATTTTTCAAAGCCAGGCGATATCGATGTTTACATCGATGAAGGGTCGATTTCAGCCCTTGAAGAGAAAATGGCCAGGACTGGTTTTCTCGAAGGCGACGATATGGCGTCAAGCTTCCGTATGTTGCGTTCGAACAGCCTGATCTGGCACTACTTTGAGAGAAGCTATCTATTCGGCGAGCCGTTACCACCTATTGACGTGCTGTTCTGGAATACGGATACGACACGCATGCCGGCTGCGATGCACTCGTTCTACCTGCGGGAAATGTATCTGCAAAATAATCTGGTCAAGCGCGATGTGTTGACCATTGCCGGCGAGCAGATTGATCTGGATCGCATTACCCAGCCGCTCTATGCCGTGGGTGCTGAAGACGATCATATCGTCCCTTGGCGTCAGTCCTACAAAATCCGCCGGTACGTCAATGTTAACGCGCCAGTGCGTTTTGTCCTGACGACATCGGGTCACATCTTTGGTATCGTAAATGCGGTGGTTACGCCACCTAGGCGCAACTTCTGGGTCGCCGATCCACAGCGTAATGAAAGCTCAGACTTCCTGATCCAGTCCGTATTTATTCAGTATTTATAGGAAATTAGT
>NZ_JBMOJE010000106.1:0-17301 GCF_049316945.1 Propionivibrio sp.
CGGTTATGCCCAATCGGGATGGCGAAAAAGGGGAAGTTATTTCGTAGGCGTTCCTTAGGCAAGAAACTTTCAATTGCAAACGCGGGTAGAAATCGGCGTTCTTCAACATGATATTTCAGCGCATCAATAAGCAACGGCTGCAGATCGGCCTCGACCATGCCGCGGTCGTTCGTCAAATCATCTTGCATCAGGTCATTGATTGACTGGATGACATCCTCGGCGGAGCACAGCGCGCTGACCCCTGTCTCTTCCGACGCACTCATGGAGGGCATGAACTCTTTGTCCATCGGCAGCTGAATCAAAAGTCGTTGCTGGGGTTCCGGAACACAATAGGCCGGCGGAGTCTCGTCGAACAATCGCAAGACGGCATTGAAAACAACCAGTGCGGTCTGGGCATAGATGCAATCAAGAACGTGCTCTGGACGGAATCCATTAAGATCGTTGATTGCTGCGGTCAAGCAAGAATGAAGGGAGTCGAGGAAGGCTTGGTCATTGCGGTCAAGCGCGGTTTTCTCATTGATGCGTCCGTCTACATGCTGTAAATACGCTTCGACGAACCGGTGCGTTGTCGTGATGTTTTCGCAGGCAAATGTGTGGAAACGGCCATCCGGCTTCGATTTTTCACCAATTTTTTTGAACGATTCCGCCACCGTTACTGCAGGCTTTTCAAATTTCCTCCGCGCAGCGTCGTACGCTTGCCGAAGGTGTTTTACGTCGCCTTTGGCGATCCACGTCAGGCATTGTCCAATGGCGTGACGTGGCCCGTAAATATCGTCGTGCATCCGGCTGAACCCATGGTGGTTCCAGCTCGAGTGGATGCTATGGTCTTTCTTCCAATTGAGCGCCCGGTCGCTGTAGCGCTGCAACTCAGCTTCAACGGCCAGTTTGTCCCCGACACGTGATACCGAGAATTTGTCCCGCGTCAGAATGATGCCTTTGTTGTCCATTGAGCCAATGTGGGCGACCAGCGTGGAAAGACCATGCAGGCCGGTCAAGGGCTGTTGAATCCGGTCAATCACCGTCCATCGGATATCCGTATCGGCGGATTGCGCCGAGAAGATCATGCTCACAAGGCTTCCCGCCAACACGCCAATCGACCAACCGATGTTGCCGGAGAACGCGTCAGCGTCCATGGTGGTCGTTTTTTGCAGACGTTCGCGAAGGTCCTGGTCCAGCCTGGTATCGACGGCGAAACGGCAATCGATCGAACCCATCGCGTCGCACAGGGCGTTGAGAATAATCGCATGGGAATCGATTTTCGCATCGGCGAACGCGACTTTAATGGCGTTTACGTAGACCGACGCCAATGAATAGTGCCGTCGATCGATGATCTCAAGAAGTCGTTCGAGCGCTTGCGAAACTTCAACCTTTCGCGATTGCACGACAGTGGCTTTAACCTGTTCCGTAACGGTAGCCGGGGGCGCGACGGTCGCCGGCGTGCCATTCTGAACCGGACGAGCTGCCACGACGACGTCCGGCACCACGCCTGACAGCGGGACAGTGGCTTCAATTTCAGGCGTTACAGCGTCCTCCACGGCGGGAACAACGGCCTCAGAGGGCGCGCAGGTGACATCAGGGGACACCAAGGTGTCCGGTATGAGCTCTGCCTGAACTGCCGGGGCAACTTCTTCCGGCGTCGGTGCTTGGGTTGATGGTGCGGCGTCCGGGGCGACATCCGTCGAGTCATCGTGGCGATCGGGTGGCGTGTCATCAGGCGGCGGGCTGTCGCTAATGCAACAGAAGAACACGGAGGACATTAGGGCGTTGCTGAGGCCGGCGAATCGTTCGCTCATGGTTGAAAGCAACGCGCCTTCTTCCCGATTGCGACGACTGCGTTCGGCCATTGACGCTGTTGCCGGAAGTTGGGTCTCGTAAAACCCTTCAAGCAAGCTTTTCTGCTCACCAACCAAGGCGATCCAGTCGGAGAGGGTTTTCATTTCGTCCGCTGCAGCGTCAAGGGTGTCGGCGAGTGCCGGTAAGTACACCACGGGGCCAATCGCTGATTCCTCGTCGAGCGTGCCGATCGATGCGATGATTTCTACCGCTCGAGACTGTAACGCGGCTTCTCTTTGTTTTAACGACGTCTCCGCTTCTGCCTTTTGCCGCTGCGCTTCATCCAGAAGGCGTAACGAATCGAGCAGTGCGCTGATGTCCTCAATGGTTTTACTGAAGCCATCGGCCCCTGGGTTAATGGCATCAATGAGTGCGTGCAGATCCGATTTCATGAGCATGACAGAATCCGTTTCCAAGGGTTCGGCGGGGGCTGTGGCTAATATGGGGGGCGCTACAGGGGCGATTTCGTCCGCACGCTCCGTTGGCGGCACAAACGTGCTGACCTTGTGGATGGGTGCGAACTGACCGGGGCGGATGGAATTTCGCTGTTCAAAAGCCTCATCGCAAGCGGCTGCGCAATCCAGGTAGTAATGGAGTGCCGCTTCTGTTTTGCTACCAAGGATTTCGGTGACGTTGCTGAGAATGGATTCGGCACAGCCGAAACTCGGCGTTTGCGCGGCGGCAAAGATGAGCCACGCCAGTGTGGCATCGTCTTTTTCGGCGATGGCTTTTTGCGTTACGGCCGTCAGATCCAGATTTGGCGAGCCATCCCGCGTACGGACAGCGACTTTCTCATCACTAACGGCGTTGTATCGGACAACCGCCTCGAATACTTTTGGGACGATTATTTCCCGGCCGAATATCATGATGGGGTTAATCAGATAGGCGCCTTGCGGATGTGCGAGATGTCCTGCAAGCCAGTCGAGGAATGCGTCGTTACTCGGACAGGGCTTAGTTTTTGCGACGTAACCAAATTCACGGAGTTGTTTCCACGCCCGTGAGATACGCTTCTTGAGCGCAGGGTCGTATTTTCCAAAGAGCCCTTTAAGCTTAACGAAGTAGGGCACATCCACATGAATATGGATTTCATTTCGTAACATGGCCTCGAACATCAATCGGCACTTGGGGTCCTGAGGCGGATAAAAGCTAAGCATCTGTACCCGTCTTGCCCGGGCAAGAAGTCCTTCGTCGGCGCCCATGACATCCTCGGACCGGATCGCTTCAGAGGGGGGCGGTAACTCGTCAATATCGGGCTCAGATTCCGGCGCTGTCTCAGAAAATTCAATCTCAACCTGTCTCAGAGGCGCGTAACTGGCTACCTTTTGCTCGACAATCTCGGTCACCATTTGCATCAACGGGGTAGCTGCGATCGACGTTTCGGAAGGCTCACTGAGATCGTCGGCTTCGACGGGCTCGACACCGTTGCTGTCGTCATCCGAAACGGGGTATTTAATGATGTAGTCGTCGATTTTTCGCTGGAAGAAAAGGGGAGCTGGAAGCAAAGTCCATTCGTCATAGTGGGCATAACCCAGGCGGAGCCCCATAGCGAGCGACGCTACGACATCCGGGGTGACCCCCTTCGGGGTGGTCATGACCGTGATATCCATGGTCGATGGCAACGAGGCGTCCATATCGGCCGGGTCAAAGGTCACCTTGTCGAACACGCCCTTTTTGCTCTCTTCCGGACGGGTCATGCGGACGGTCGCGCGATAGCACGATTTCCCGCGTTTCACCTGGGATGTTTTGCGGTAACTCATGACGCCGATGAAATGGCTATGATTGCGCGCCGTCGGGGCTGGGTTAATCTCGATGAGTTGCTTGACGGTGGTGGCATACTCGTCCGTAAAGAACTCACCGGTCGCGATGCGCGAGTTTTCGTCACGCCATCCCTCGTAGACGGTTTTACTCCAGCCGCGCAGGGCCATTGGCGCTGCCCATCCGTAACGCAAACGGACAAACGACATCAAGGGGAAAGCAGTTGCCATGTCCAGGTGCCCGATTTTCGGCGTGCCTGACGCGGTCAGATTGACATCATTGATTCCACGCCAAAGCCCCCGCGTCGTTTCCCAATCAATGAACACGACGGCGCGCGGATCGTCGGTCTGGATGTCGGAAAAGGCCTTTGTGGTCACCCCTTCAAACTCCTGACGAAGCCACTTTTCATCGCCTTGGATCTGCCGTTGGGTGCCCAGCCAGATAAGTCCGGAGGAGAGCTTCATCCAGGGCGAACGCTGCGTGCGGTTGTTCTCTTGATAGCAAAAGCTGATTTCGGTCACCCCCGACTCAATCATGAGGCGCGAGTAAATCACCATGCAGACGGCTTGCTCTCCTGAGAATCGTTGCGCTTTCTTCCGCAAGGCCTGGATGCCGTAGATGGCCTTGGGGCGATTCGCCTCAGCGAGTTTTCCGTCGACAAACTCCTTGGTGCCAATAACGTAGCCGGAATGAGCCAGCAGGACGTCCATCATTGCGCTTTGAACGCGATGGATAAATGACTGGTTTGCCTTGGCAATTCGGGCGTCCGTGCCGGCAGCCTCAATGGGGAGAACATGGTGGACGCTGGCGCCGGCGATGGAACACATAGCATGAATGGCAGCCCGTCGATTGACACTATCCTCAGGCCGTCCTTGAACGTCCTTGGCAGCACAGATCAAAACAAATTTCGGCCCATCGTATTCCGAGATAGCCGCCGGGAGCTCGCTTTTCTTCCATGCGTCGACGCGCAAGGCAAATCGAGGCCGGGTCTTGAAATCCTTACCGGGAAGATTGGCCTTCAGCCCATGGACGTCCGCCGGCAGCGGGTCCTTTTGAGTAATAACCGCATCGCCAAAGAGAAACTCGGAGGTCTTCGCAATAAACTCCTGTTCCTGCGATGTTCCACCAACAATCCAGAGGCAGGGTTTTTTGTCGCCGTGGACCGCGCTCAAGACGCGGATGCACTGTTCCCTGAACTTGGCCACTTCTTGCCGTTCGCCGGCACCCGTCTCAACCTCTTCGAGGATTTCGACATCTTCCTCCTCGGTGTCGTCGAGATCCTCCAGGGCAATACCGGCCGCCCCAAAATCGGCGGATTTGAGCATGGCTGAAAGCGGTCTGCTATTCAACGAGAGCGGGCACGGCAGAAACGGAACGTCGCTATCGATAATTCCGACAAGGAGTGGCTCGACGGTTGACAGAAGCTCAATTTCATCACCTTCCAAAACGGTGTGCGGGGCAACGCGATTGAAAAGCCGAGTTGTCTGGGGCAGTCCTGCCCACCACTGACCGTCGGTGTAAGCCACGTTATTAATGACCCCGTCGAGCGTTGGTGGCAAGGTCCATGCCGACTCCCGATTAAGCGAGGCGTACTCGTCGTTGAATTCCCAAGTCCACCCGTCGTCGTTTTTTGAAAGTCCGATGGTTACGGGAATGCTTGATCGGTTTGGGGCGATCACATAAGCGGTGGCCCGTTTTCCCGTATTGCCGCCGGAAGGCTTGCGCTCAGACCACACGCGCTTTGCGGCAGCTACGCTCAGGTAGACATCGGTGCTGTACGGGACGGTGCTGATGGTGACCTTGGCCACCATTGAAAACATCACGTTTCCTTTGGCCGATGACCGACGTGGTGGCGTCATTAATTCGGTCGTATTCGAGGTGGCGAACTCAGAAAGAATCAGCTCGCAGGGGCCCATCCCTGAGAAAAGCGTCTCGCCCGCAAGGCGATCGCCGACCAGGCGAGCAATCAACGCGAAGTCGGGGCCCTTGTTTTCGCCCTCTCGTAACGATCGACTGGAACCGGTCACGGCGACATGCTCCGGAATGGTCGCCTTCTTGACGCGCACCGCGATCTCATCAAGCCCTTCGGTTTTGGCCCAGGCTTCGAGCGTATCCATGCACCAATAGCGAATTTGCTCACAAACCTGAGCGATCACAAAGTCATCACTTTCAGGGGGTCGGTACATTTCGATCGCAGCCACCGAGGGCCGGCCCGAATCGCACCCCAAGTTCCGATCGACCGAAATTACGCCGTCAATGGCAGTTTGTAACATGATCCTCAAGGAGGAGATGGGCAGGTTTTTCTTGGTCTGACTGGCGGCGTCGGTCAAATCAGAAAGGGCTGAAAGCAAGCCTCCGGTGAAGCGGATACTAACCACGTCAATGCTGGTGGTAAGCCAATTTCGGTTGATACGCCGTGCAATCAGCACGGGGTCAATAGTCCGCTTGCTCTTGCGCGTCCAGACGATTTTTGTGTCGGATGACATGTGCTGTTCCTTAGATTTTCTGGAGGTTTTCAATGCTCGACAAGGGGATTGCAAACGACGTATAGAGGTTGTCGTAACATTCACGCAAGACGGGGTTCGGGTGGTTCAGGCAATGCGCCAAAATCTCCTGCATCATCACCAGCATGGATGTGCGGGACGTATCTTTCGTGCCGGCGGCCGAGCAGGGTGCCCAGGCGGCATCCACAAAATAGACAAATGAGGGGCAGTCGCCGCGCATGGTGCGCCCAATGGTCTGCAGAATAATGATCATCTGATCGGCGACAAACGGCTCAGCGTATTTACCCAGCCGGGAGGCGACCAACGGCATTCGCAACATGGTTTTGGCCTCAAAGACGGCTTCCGACCGGGCAATCTTCAATCCTTCAAGGGCCTCGCTAGGCGACGCAAAGCTCAATCGGTCAAAGGCTTCGGATCGGCGGCCAACAAGCCCTTGAATGAGGCCCAAGTCATCTTGACGGGGGTGTGGCCGCGTCAGGAAGAACAGCGAACCGATCATGGCCTTGTCCTTGCGCGATCCATATCGATAGACGATATTGACGCCGCGGCCGATCGCGTTCATCGGAAAAATAAGGATGTCCCACCCGTTGTCGTCGCCCAGGCTTTCTACATTCGCAGCCGTTACGGCGCTTTCGTGGGCGCTTTCCGTGCCGGAACGTCTCAGGTAGCGAACCCGTCCGCGCCACTCGCTGTGATGCGACTGTATATGCGCAAACAGCATTTCGCTTTGCTCATAACTGTTCACCACCAGTCCTATTTTTCGTCCTACACCGTCCACGACGTCATTCCCGTGCAAGGCCGTTGCGGCGCGTGACAGCGTTCCGCCTTCGAGAAGTCTGTCGGCCATGGCTTTCAACACCCGTTCCCGCTGCGAGATCCGCGTACCGCTGAAGCGAAGGGTTTGCGTCGGTTGGTCGGGGTCGCTCAGTGGCGTGAATTCGTAATGTGATTCCTTCCATCCCTGCCCGGCGTTCGGGCGCCGCAAGACATAGTGCGGGCCGACATTGACGTGAAAGCGTGGGCTCGGCTCCAGCAAGGACGTTGCGCTAGTGAGCAGGAACGCCGCGCCGTGACCATTTTCCTGCCCGAGCTCGTGCATTCGCTGAAACAGGCGTCGCGGCACGCCCTGTATCCCGATGTGCGTGATGTTGATGTTGCCTTCTTCGCTTTCGGTATAGCGGATACCGCTCAATTTCCCGGTCAGGGATTCGGGAAGGATCGCCAGTTGATCGCGGGACGGTCGCGACTCAAAGACGTTGTCGCTCACCAGATCCATCGAGTTCAATAGGCGCAGGTGTGGCGCCAGTCCGAAATGTTGCAGAACGACCATGGAGACGGTCGTAAGCAGTGCGCTGTAGTCCAGTAACTCGACATCACCCGTGGTTGCGGGAAATCCGGGGATGCGTTTCAGGATGTCGGCAATCTTGATGATGGCCTCATGGTCGCCGTCGCGATCCCAAAACTCGATTGCCGCAAGCAGTCGGTTATAGAGATCGGTCACCTCATCCACAGCAAGCCCCATCAAACCGGCAACTTCAGGAAGTTCTCGGGCAAGGTCGGTGATCTCTTCGTCATCATCTTTGATCGACGGGCGGAAGGCCACGGGTTTGACCGCAGCATCCCACAGCCGCTCGACCCCATGACGCGCTTTGGCGTGGGTCTCCAATTCCTCTTCGTCGCCCTTATCGCCCCCATAGGGAAACATGTCGGCAATGATGGACAGTGAGGTCAGCAGTTTGCTTTGGTATTCCTTCCGAAACCTTGGGTTGAGGTGCTGGATCCGTGCCGACAGGCGATTGGTGGCTTGCCCAAACCGTCCGGTCATTTCGATCAGGCTGGGCATGTCTTTCCCGGCGACAAAGGCGTTTCGGCCCCGGGCAATCGGCTCATGCAAATCCCGAATCAGCGTGGCCCACAACGCATCTTCGTCGCCATACAACTTCATCATGGGGGTGCCACGGGCGTCGAGATCCGATTGCGTCCCGTCGCACTCATCCACGACCACGAGATCAAACGTTCTCGCAATGAATTCAAAATGCTTGGCATCAAATCCGGCGAACAGCGGCGAGACCGAGCGATCCATCGACAGCACATGCCCCGCCCAGATGTTGGCCGTAATGAGCTCGCGCTCAGACTCCTGCCGTGCACAACACCCCGCCAGAGCACATCGACGTGTCTGCGGTTTACCGTTTGCGACGGTACGCTGCATCAAGTCATTGCACGGGGGCCTGCCGTGCGGAAAGGCTTCATCTTCTTCGCTGGCAAACCCGGCGAGCGCGCAGTTCGTTGCGAAGAACCGGGAGGAACGTCGGGTGGCGCCAAATCCATTGTTCTCTTTCGCCACGGCGGTCGAGAAACTGAGAATATGTTTTGTGCGGGCGCTATCGCCCTGACCTGACAATAACGCTGACGGAATCTGGTATCGCTCGAGGGTTTCGATAAACCCCGTTGCTACCTCGATGGAAGGGAACAGGAAACAGACCCGATTCCCGCGATCGGAGAGGCAGGCGGCGAGGAGATAGAGCAAAGTGGTTTTTCCTGCGCCCGGCAGCCCGATCAGATGCTTGAGTCCCACAAGATCAATCCCGTCGGCCGGCACGAGACCGTCATGTGAGGCTGAAAGGAAAACGGCCGTGGGCACTCCGTTCGAATCATGCAGGCGGTGAAACCAGCTTCGCGTGCCGGGCACTTGCTGGCCGCTGGACTCATCGAGGGCGTCGAAGCGATCCGCCGTGGCGATCAGGTCATTCCAGCTCACAAACCCCGGGGGGGTGCCGATCCGGGTCATGTCATAAGCGGGAACTGGGGCGGGCAAGAACGGGAACGGTTCGATGTCACCGCGGTAGTCCTCGTTCTTGCGCTTGATGCTGGCGCGTAGCGAGGTGTCGTGAACCTCGGGCTGCGATCGCTCCCGCACAACTGGGCTGGTGGTCAAAAAACTAATAGCTTGGACGACATCCTCTGGCGTGACGCTACTCCACCGTCTTCGAATACTGAAGTCCTTATCGATCTCATAACGCTGATCAAACCCATCGGGATCGTCTTGCTCATCACGGTGACGATGATGGTTCTGGTATGCATCGACGACCAAACGCAGCTCGCGCCGTGTGGCTGGCGAAAATCCGCACAGGCGTAGGGTCTTGATGGCCTGCGCCACGTCGGGATGCAAGGCTGAGAGAATGGATTCAAACCCCGAAAGAAGGTTCGGGAGATCACGCAGGTTGTCGCCGCCCATCAGCTCGGAGGCTAGGATGCACAGGTAATTGAGCCGGTTGGCGCTACGGTAGGGGGTGAGTTGGGCGCGCATGGGCTAAGCTTCTTTGGGTGCAAATTTGGAGGCGTCGCTGAGCGACAGACAGCGGATTCTCGAGGCCCCTTCTGCCATGGCGCCGACCAATCGATTCATATACAGCGGCGTTGAGGCGATCAGCCAGTCAGGGATGACGAGCCATTTCTTTTCGTAAAAGGCGAGGCCGCCCAACCCTCGTCTAAACTTCGCTCCCAGTATCTCGGGCGAGACATACGTCTTCATGTCCATACCGATGCGCCCCATCGCAATATCAACACGATCCCGGTGGGGATAGAGCAGGGGGGCTGCCCCTTTCTTTTTCAGGCAATCGAATAGCAGGATCTCGTCAATCCCCGGCTCAACCCAGTATTGGCGAATGCCGCGCGTCACGCGACGTGCTTCGGCGACCGGGATCACGGCTCCCGCTTCCGCCGGGCGGGAGGATGAGCAGGCCACGGACGGGCACGTCATCCCACCGCCGCCAACGCGCTTCATTAGGCTATTGCAGTGGGCACAAAGCGTCACGGCATCACCACAAGCCTGTGCGCGGGGGACGGGTTCGTAGTATTCGTACTGGATGGCCATCCAAATGGCCGAGGGAATCATCCGCCCAGCTTCAAAGAGCTGCTTTTCGGTGGTCACCGGGTTGCGCACCACAAACTCACGGATGGCGGTGTAATAATCATCACCGGAAACGGTGGGCACCTTGGATAAAGCCTCCATCAGTTTCGAAAAAAGTGCTTCTTCGATATGGGCGGTAACGGTCGTGAATTCGGAGGCAAGTTCTTCGGCTTCCGGGGTGGGGATGCCGTATTGCGCATTGATTAAGGAAGTGGTTCCGTACCCCGCCTCCATTACTTCCGCGATGGGAAGCCATTCACAGAAGGGTTTGGAGCAGAGATGGAGAAGCTCATGGATTTCGCCACCGTGGTCTTTGAGCCCATTGACCAGGCAGGCGCGGGACACCATTGCCATGATTTTTCGTTCGTCTTCTGACAACCCATTGCGACTTCCCCGGCGCCGGTCGGTACCGGTGATCATTTGCTTGTCGATGAGCGAGATTCTTGCCTGCGACAGGACCAGCGCTGCGAGGGCTGGGATCAGGGACGACGAATGGCGAAGCGTATTGACGGGGCGGGCCAGCAAAGATTCGATGGCTTGCCGCACCACACCGGGCATCGGGCGGTAATCAGCGGAGCTTTCGGGCATGCGGTAGGTCTTTAGGGCGCGAGGTTCTACGCCCGCCATCACCGACAACTCGTCCCAAGTCATCTTCCCCGCGCGAGATTCGAGCGTTTTCTTCGCAAGAGCAAGAAACTCTTTTTGGCTTTTTATCGTTTTCATGGTACGCAGAGCGTCCTGTGAAGTAATGAAACACAGACTAGATGCGTATGCTATGCGTACCAATATTTAGTGTCAATGCCGTTTGGCATGAGTTTGCGTCTTTTTTGTGCTACGGCTTGGGATGTTGCTCAAACAAGACACGTAATCGCCACCCGTTCACTGTGGAATGACATCTCGGCGGACTTCAAAGCATCGTTGATTGTTAGTGCGGCTGCCATGTGAGTGTCGGAATGCTGCTGGTCGTATTACTGATCAGGGCTGAATCGCCGTCGTCATCAGTGCATCAGGCCTTTTTGGGCCAAGTTGTCGCTGCTTTCCACATCGATCAGCATATTGATCACGGGATCAAGCAAGGCATCGCTAATCCATAAGTCGAAATTTACTTCGTCCTCATCAATTCGCCCCAATTCTTCTGCATCGGCAATTTCGTTATAAGCATCTCTCTTCAAATTATCGTCGATGTAGGGAAGGATATTCTTAATGTGGTCGAGCATCTGCCCTGCAATTGCCCCGTCTAGCATGCCGTGGCCAGGATCCCATGACGCACGCGCACGCCTGACTAAATCTGGGTTAAGCACTTCAAGCCTCGCGCATAACGCCATGGTAAGTTCGTAGAGTCTCATCAAGAACTTCTTTAGTTTTGGTTACCCATCTTGGGCTGCGCCCTGCTGGTAAATGGAAGAGGTGGTTTCACGTAGTAGTCGGCTTCAGCTAGGCACCGAGCGTTCTCTATATCCATATAAGTCTCAGTTGCTTCTTCGCCGATCGCTTGTCGGTAAACGGTTTCCCAGCGATCGAATGTCTTCCGAAAATCTTGATCGGCAGCGCCCGTAGGATTCGTGCGATAAGTCCATATTGCCCGTGCCGCGTCAGCTGTTGCGCCTCGAAGATGCTCGGGAGCATCACGGGCATCGAGCAGGTCCAGCTCGAGGTGGTTGATGGCGCGCTCAATGTAGCTTTCTACTGAGCCTAAATGTTCGACATCGATGAGGAAGATGTTGAGCAAGAGATCGGCTCGCGCAGACGCGGCCTCCATCTTCAAGCGCGACTGTACGACCGTGAGTAATAGTTCTTGATACAGATTCAGATTATTCATGTCCAATGGGGAATTTTGCATATTTTCTAATCCTTAGAATCCATTCGGCCTTCCTTCATATACGCCAATCTGTCCGTCCTGAAGCTTGATTTGGCGGCAAGGGCGTCTAAGAGCGTCAGTGTAACGGCTGGGCGACGACAGGCTGCTGCCACTTGTTTTCTTGGGCGGGTGGCTACCTGAAGAAGCGGGCGTTGCCACCGTTGGCTCGGATGGACAGTCTGGCACTTTGTCGATTCCAGTAAGCGCTTTCAGTTGCTCCCAACTCGTTGACGGGCAACTCCCCTGTTTCTCGGCTGGCATACACCACGACCGATAAGTGTTGGTTTCCTGAGTTGCCAAGCACTGCTTGAAATCCTTAATCCCAAGATACTTTGGAGGCAGCGCAGCAGAACTACTAATGGCTACGGAAGCGAACATCAGACCCACGATGGTAAGGAGCGGATTTTTCAGCATGGTTTGACCTCGTATCAGAACGGCAAGTCGTCTTCACTATCAAGGTTCGCAGGGTGATTCGGATGCTGCTCCGGCGAATCATATTCAGAAGCGTCTGACGGTGCAGCGGCCGACGACTCAACTCCTACATTCCCTAGTGCCTGTTCCAGCGCCTTCTCGACAGCATCGATACGGTCCTTGCACACTTTATAGGCGCCCACGGACTCGGTGACGATGTTCAGCAGGTCGTCAATGTTCGGTTCCTGCTGATTGCGCAGCGTTTCGGCGTGGCGTTGTAGGACGCCATAGGCTTCTCGAAATGGTGTTGCAGTCATACGTTCCCTCTTAATGCTCGGTGACCAGGGCGCCGACACGGCCATCCCTGAATTGAATTTCTATTGGATTACCCGGCAAAACCAGAGCCCTGCTGGTGATTGGCTGCCCCTCAGCATTCCGGACTATGGCAAAGCCTCGCCCAAGGGTTTTCTCAGGCCCCTGCCCTGCAATTTCGCGGAACAAACCCGTAGAATTTGCAGAAGCATCAACTAATGTGCGCTTGGCGAACTGACCAATGGCACGAAGGCTCTCGTCGGCCGCCTCGTGGCTCCGACGAATATCCAGCACCGTACGGTCGCGCACGGCTTCGAGCTTTGAAGTTGTCAGCACTCGGGCAGTTTTCACGGCTGCGTGCGCTTCCGAGCGAATCTCTGCGAACAACGCAGGTACGTCGCGCTTCGCAATCGATAGCAGTTGATGTGTGTCATGCCTGACCTCGGTCATCAAATTTCGCGTTTGGCTCGAGGCATCGTGGAGCGTTTGGATAGCCTCCAAACGAATACTCCCAACAAGTTCCACCGTTTCCTGTCTGGCCAGAGCGAGATGCCGAACAGCACCCGCGCGCACTGTCACATGGATATTTTCAAGTTGGCCACGAGCTATGTTGAGCGCACGATGAGCGGCTGACGTCATCAACTCGAAGTTATCTTTGGCTTCCTGGACACGTTTTTTGATGACCTGCTCGATGCCTGCCGCCACTTTACTCGGCGTGTCGAACCTCGTGTTCGCCACCTCATCGAGAATGGTGCTGTCGCGTTCATGGCCGATGCCAGTCAGTACCGGCACGGGCAGTTCGCAGATGACGCGTGCGAGGGCATAATCGTTCAGCCAGGCCAGGTCGTTCACGGCACCACCACCCCGGATGATAACGACCGCATCAGGCCCAGCCACCCCCGAGCCCCTCCAATTTTCTAGCCCAGATAGAATTGCATCCAGAATTTCGGCGGCGGCTCCTTCACCTTGAAAACGGCTAGCGGCATAGACAAATCGGCAGATACCAAATTGCTCGAGCCGCTTGGCCTCAGCCTGGAAATCACCCAAGCCTGCCGCTCCCTGAGGTGCAATGACCAGAATCGCGGTGTAATCCCACGGGGCCGGTAGTTTTTTGTTGGCATCAAAAATCCCCTCCTGCTGCAGCCTGATCCGGATTTCGCGTTTCCGGGCCTCGAGGTCGCCCAGCGTGTAGTCGGGGTCGATGGCGTCGACGTCGAGGCTGAAGCCGTATTGGGGTTTGTAGACCGGCCTCGCGCGAACCAGCAACTTGATGCCAGGAGCGATGCTGGCGCCAGTAGCTTTTTCAAACTGCGGCAGAATTTTGTTGGCAGTGGTCGCCCAGATAGTTGCGTTGGCCTTTGCCAGGACGCTTCCGTTGGCGTCTCGCTCTGAAACCTCGAGGTAGACATGGCCGCCATTTGTCCTAGCCTGAACGACCTCGACCAGGGGCCACACCCCAGAGTTGAATGCTTGAGCAACGGCCTGCGATACTCCTCCCAGCAATTGCGAGAGTGAGATGCCCTTGCTCTGCAGAGCCACTTCTTTGGTGGTCGAAGGGGTAATTGGCGCAAGCTCTGGTGAGGCTGACTGCTTGGGCACTCCACCGCTGATGCCGGCCGGGAGCCAAGCTTTGAATGCAACCAAGTCCAAGCCATCTGGGGCGTACCATTTTTTGGCAACAGAATCCCATCTTGCGCCTAGTGATTTAACTTTGTCCTTTTCTTTGAAATCAACAGTGAGATAGGTTTGAGCCATTTAATGATTATCTCGCACAACGAAGTAAGTAGTCATTGACTGAGCCAAATCCAACCACACTGGGAGAATCTTAACGGTGCTTCTTGAGGTTACGGAACATCCCTTGCCCTTATCCATCATCTCAAGCATCCGGGTGCCATGGCTGTCTGCTTCTTCCTGTATTGAGACACGCATTTTACGTTCCAATAGCAGGAATACCATGCACCGTGGCGTATCTCTGAGCAACACGGACGTGCTTAAAAATGTAGCAGATGTTAAGGAAACACATTAACTTGCGAGAGCAAGACCATCATCCCTTGGACGGACTTTGACTTGTCCACATTTTCTGTGGATAACTCTGTGGGAATCCCATAAAAGAATGGGCCAACCCCCCGAAAACAAAGGGTTCAGTTACGTTGCGGTTTTGTTAAGCTTATTACTAACCTGTTGTTTTATAGGTAACAATTTAATTTTCAGCTTACTTAATTAGCTAACACCTTGTTGCAATGCAATAAATTACTCCAACCTTGGTATTTGTGAATAAGTCAAGTATTGAAAAGCGCCATTTTTACAATCCAGCGATAATTTATGTCGGATAGTTGCGGCGCCTCGACAAAAAAACCGTTTAGCGATGACAGCATCAGACTGCCTTACGCGGACAGACTGCCATTCAATACCACGATAAATTCTGACACACTCGCTTAAGGTTACTGCTCCCTTATTCCTAGGTTTCCATCTCCAGCAGATAGTGGCTTGGAGAAGCCGACTTGATCGCCCGCCAAGCTGCCTTTGCGTGCAGCCATCTGATCGCGCACCTCAATTCTTGAGCTCCTGTATTTCGGGGTGCCGAACTCCACATTGCGCTGGGTGAGTTTGTCGGTGACGAGAATGAGCGCTGTTCCAACTCCCTGTGTACTTGCAGCAGTGGCGAATTCCACATCCCGCTCACGTCGCAACTCCATCATTCGGAATGACAGTCGCCCCGCCATTGCCTTCCGAAAATCTTCTGATTCGATCCGACCCCATTCAGGATGGTCTTTACGTGTGAGTATCAAGGCTGACCAAACGCTACCTTTGAGGTAACCCGCCAGCCACTGAGCAAACAGGGTGTCAGCACGATCACCATAGAATCCGACACCATAGCCATGGGCGGCGTCGTAGTGCAAACGGACGATGGTATCCGTGAAGTTAGCCACGCCTGTGCTTACAACCTGAAACCACTTTGGACAGCTTTTGGCGGGGTTTTTCGGGGAACCATAGGCGTGGAAGGCGTCGGCCCAATCAAAATCTTTCGCAGCCACTGTACTGGCGATTTCCGCCTGTTCAATGCCGAACTTCCGGATTAGGGCTTCGGCCTGAATAAGGGCACGCTCGGCTTCGTTTCCATTCCCCCGACCATCCATAGCGACAGCCATCAGTTTTTGAGTTTTTCTTATTGCTTGGTCTTTATCCATCAGTTCTCAATGCTGTAATCACGCTGGTCAGCCCTATCCGGCATGGATAGTCTCCACGAAAATAGGATTAAGGCGACATCCCTTAACGAGAACGCGCACGACGCAGCGCACTTCAGGCGGCTCGCTGGAGTGGCTGGGGCTTGACCGACTGATCGACGCGTTCGCGCAACTCCAACCCTGCCTTGAAATGCGGAACACGCTTTTCTGGAACCAGCACTTTTTCACCTGTTTTTGGATTACGCCCCGTGCGTGGTGGGCGGTAGTTCAAACTGAAACTTCCGAAGCCACGTATCTCGACGCGATCACCGCGTACGAGTGACAGTCCGATGGCGTCGAGAATTTCCTTGACGGCGATTTCAACATCTTTGGGTGTGAGATGGGTGAAACGAAATGCGAGGGCAGCGATGAGGTGAGAGCGTGTCATGATGCGTATATTACCCCATGAAATCATGCTGTTGAATCGAAATCAACAATCACCCGCCCAAGAAGTCGCTTTTTCCGATGTCGACTCCGTTGTGGCGCAGGGTGAAGCGGTGCGTCACGAGTAAGTGGAAACAACCCTGAAGTGTCAGTCACGGTCTTAGTCGCGATGATGGTTGTCAAAGGCAGGTTTTTTGGCAGCCAACTTGACTTGATCGATAGGCGATATCGACCGGTCGGTGAGCTTTCTCCAGAGTGGCCATTCCACCAAACCCAAATTCTGCAAAATTAAACTTTACGAAGTGGCCGTCGGTAGCCTCACCCCACCACCCAAAACCGGTCGGTGACGATTTATCTCCAAACCGGTTGTTGATTAGTGCACATTCCACCCAAACCCACCACCCATTCCACTCCAATACCCTGCCAGCGATTCCAGTCCAAAGTCGGCCACCCAACTGATGTCCCGTCGATAAAGAATTCAGCAAGCGTATTAAGTATTTTCGACTATCTGGATTTTATTGACGAACGCCACAAATGCTGCGTCGCAGCAGATTGCAAATGGATAATCTATGTGGGATTTTTGGCCACTGACCGGAATCGACCCATAGCCGTCATTGGGGGAAAATGAAAGCGGACCGTCGCGGCGAACTCCAGAAACTGATAAGCAGCCGTTCAAAATGCAAAAGTTATATTTTGGAGCGAACGGCAGCTTCGCGGCCGAAAGCGGACGGTGAGTGTAAATTGATGGTGGGCACCTGACGGCCATAAGCCGCCGGTCGAGGTGACGATCCAAATTAAATATTCAGGACGTGCGGTGAGCCAGTTGAACGGCCGGTATTCGGCGAGCAAATTGACGGTTACACTGTCTCGACCCGGCCAAAAGCCGCCGGTGACGAATTTTCTCCAAACCGGCCGTTGATACTGTCGAGCCACCCGATAGCGCACATTGAACTTGGCACACTCAATTTACTTGGCTCACTTGCGCGGTGCATCGTGATCGGTCATAGCCAGCACTGAAACCGAGAAGTTTGAGCGACCGCTATCAGCGGGCAACCAAACGTGCCCTTTCGGCAGCGCTGCGTGAATTCTGCTGATGTTTATGTTATTGGC